>JBGTIE010000477.1:0-8369 GCA_041745855.1 Lysobacterales bacterium
GGATCTGGACGATGCAGAAATCGGTACGCTGCTCGACGATGCGCGTCTGGACGAGGCTTTCGCGATGGCCCGGCAGCTGACCGAGCGGCATCCGGACTATGTGCCTGGGCTGGTCACTCGCGCCAATATCGAATGGGAGTACGGCGAGCGCCAGGACAGTGGCGCCGATCCGCTGGCGCATTTCCGCACCTGCGCCGATGCCCGCCCCGGCGACGACGCGCTGCAGCTGGCCTACATCGGCTTCCTGCTCGAGGCCAAACGCTGCGACGAGGCGCTGGACCGTTTGATCGTGCTGCGCCGGCGTGCCGACACGCCCCTGCTGATGACCCTCCAGGCCAACGCGCTTGAACTGCTCGACCGGTCCAGCGAGGCCAGCGCCCTCTATGCGCAGGCCCATCGCAGTTTTGGCAGCGGCAATCCCAGCTTTCTCAACGCCTATATCCGCCATCTGCTCAAGGCCGGGCGCTGGGATGAGGCAGCGAGGCTGGCACAGGATGCGTTGCAGACCGATCCGGACAACCAGGAGAGCTGGGCTTATCTGGCCACGGCCTGGCGGCTGCTGGACGACCCGCGCGAACAATGGCTGTGCGACTACGAGGGGCTGGTGACAATGCTGGAGGTCGAGCCGCCGCCCGGCTACCACGCCATGGACAGCTTCCTGGCGGAACTGGAGCAGACCTTGCACGCCCTCCACAAGGCCCGCACCGAGCCGGTCCGGCAGAGTCTGCGCGGTGGCTCGCAGACCTCCGGACGGTTGTTCGGCCGGCCGGAGCAGCCGATCATCGAGGTCGAACAGGCCCTGCTGCGGTGCATCGAGCGGCGCATCGCCGCATTGCCCTCCGATCCGACCCATCCCTATCTGCGGCGCAAACAGCGCAGCGTGAGTTTTTCCGGCTCCTGGTCGGTCAAGCTCTGGTCGTCCGGCAGTCACGTCAACCACTTTCATTCCGAAGGCTGGATGAGTTCAGCCTTCTATGTCTCGCTGCCACCGACGGTGCGCGCGGCGCAGTCTGCCGCCAGTCACGCCGGTCACATCCAGTTCGGACAGCCACCGGTCGAGTTGGGGCTGGAGCTGCCGCCACGCCGGATCATCCAGCCCAGGGTCGGACATCTGGCGCTGTTCCCGTCCTACCTCTGGCACGGCACCGTGCCCTTCGTCGATGACGCGCCACGCCTGACGATCGCCTTCGACATGCTGCCGAAAGCCTGACCGCGGCGCGCCGTCCGCGAGCCGGCGCTCCGCTCACACAGGGTGCTCACGCGCCGCTGCGGCCGAACCGGGCTATTATCGGCGTCATGCCTACCCGCACTGCCAGCACCCTGAGCAAGGCGCCCCGTTCCCCGGTTGGCGGACCGGTTGCGCCGCGTTTCACGCCGGAGAGCAAGCTGGAGCTGGGGCAGGTGCTGCCGGCGCTGGTCGAAGACGGTCTGCTCAGCGCCGAGCAGGCCGGGCATGTGCGCTCGAGTATCCGACCGGGACAGGTGGACCTGCACCCGCTGGTAATGATCGCCAACCAGAAGCTGCCCTACCTGCTGCAGCCGGGCAAGAACCTGACCCTGGAACAGCTGACCGAGTGGCTGGCCAAGCAGGCGAAGCTGCCGTACATGAAGCTCGATCCGATGAAGATCGACATGGGCAAGGTCACCGACATCATCGGTCAGGTCTATGCCCAGCGCTACCGGATCCTGCCGATCGAGGTCAACGAGTACGAGGTGCTATTCGCCACCTGCGAACCCTTCTTCGAGGCATGGATCCCCGATCTGCGGCATTTGCTGCGGCGCGAAATCCGCCGCGTGGTGTGCAATCCACTGGACGTCCATCGATTCCAGATGGACTTTTACGGCGTCACCCGCTCGGTGCGCAAGGCCAAGGATGCGCAGGAGGCCGGTCGCGAGAACCAGGCCAAGCTGCTCAATTTCGAGCAGCTGCTGGAACTGGGCAAGGCCGGCAACATTGGTGCCGACGATCATCATGTCGTCCACATCGTCGACTGGCTGCTGCAATTCGCCTTCGAGCAGCGCGCCAGCGACATCCATCTGGAGCCGCGGCGCGACATCAGTCCGGTGCGCTTTCGCATCGACGGTATGATGCACAAGGTGTTCGAATTGCCGACGCCGGTGCTGGTCGCGGTGACCTCGCGCATCAAGATCCTGGGGCGGATGGACCTGGCCGAGAAACGCCGGCCGCAGGATGGCCGCATCAAGACCCTGAGCCCGAACGGGCGCGAAGTTGAGATGCGCCTGTCGACGATGCCGACCGCCTTTGGCGAAAAGGTCGTGATGCGCATCTTCGACCCGGACATCGTCGTCAAGGACTTCAAGACGCTCGGCTTCGGCACCCGCGAGGCGCAGACCTGGAGCGACCTGATCCACCGCCCGCACGGAATTGTGCTGGTCACCGGGCCGACCGGTTCGGGCAAGACCACGACCTTGTATTCCACCCTCAAGCTGCTCGCCCGGCCCGAGCTGAACGTCTGCACGGTGGAAGACCCGATCGAAATGGTCACGCCCGACTTCAATCAGATGCAGGTCCAGCAGCAACTGGATCTGGGCTTTGCCGAAGGGGTGCGGACCTTGCTGCGGCAGGATCCGGACATCATCATGATCGGGGAGATCCGCGACCTGCAGACCGCGCAGATGGCGATCCAGGCCTCGCTCACCGGCCATCTGGTGCTGTCGACGCTGCATACCAACGATTCACCCAGTGCGATCTCGCGTCTGCTTGATCTGGGTGCGCCGCACTATCTGATCCAGAGCACCTTGGCCGGCGTCATGGCGCAGCGGCTGGTGCGCACGCTGTGCGCCCACTGCAAGACCCCCGACGCGCCGATCGACGAGGGCGAGTGGCAATTGCTGACCCGGCCCTGGGTGGCCGAAGCGCCGCAGCACGCATGCGCCCCGAACGGCTGCCTGGAATGCCGCAAGACCGGCTTTCTGGGCCGCACTGGGATCTACGAGATGTTCAAGATCAGCCCGGAGATCCGCAAGTTGATCAAGGCCGAAACCAGCCTGCCCGAGCTGACCGAAACCGCCGTCCGTGAAGGCATGCGCCCGTTGCGCATCAGCGCCGCCGCCCAGGTCGCCCGCGGGGTCACCACGCTGGACGAAGTCTGGAAAGTCCTCCCGCCCCCGGAAGTCTGAGCGGAGCGTGCCACGTTGGAACGCCCATGCTCTCCCGCGTGATCCAGCATTACTCTCACACGGAGACGCGGAGAACGCGAAGGAAAAGCAAAAGGATCTGGCGTCGGCTTTGGTAAGCAAGCGTCGTTGCCTGCGCTCTACCTCAAAACGTAAAACGTAAAACGGCCCCATCATCGGCCGATATACCGGGATCCGAAGGCCCCGCCAACCCTAGTCCAACCGCCCCGCCAGATCGTGCTCATCACTGGCCTCGATCCGCACCTGCACCCGCTGGCCCGGCTTGAGTTGATGGCCGTCGTGGATGCGAACCACGCCGTCGATCTCCGGTGCGTCGGCGCGCGAGCGGCCGAGCGCGCCGTCCTCGTCGATCTCGTCGACCAGCACTTCCTGCACGCTGCCGATCTTTTGCGCCAGCCGCCGGCTGCTGATCGCCGCCTGGGTCTGCATGAAGCGCTCAAAACGCTCGTTCGCGAGCTCCGCCGGGACCGGATCGGCCAGCGCATTGGCGGCCGCCCCGTCGACCGGTGAGTAGGTAAAGCAACCGACCCGATCGAGTTCGGCCTGCTCAAGGAAATCCAGCAGTTGCTGGAAGTCTTCCTCGGTCTCGCCCGGGAAGCCGACGATGAAGGTGCTGCGCAGGGTTATCTGCGGGCATAGCGAGCGCCAGCGCTGAACCCGTTCGAGCACTTTTTCCGCGTGTGCCGGTCGCCGCATCGCCTTCAGGATGCGCGGACTGGCGTGCTGGAAGGGGATGTCCAGATAGGGCAGCACGCGGCCTTCGGCCATCAGCGGAATCACCTCGTCGACGTGCGGATAGGGATACACATAGTGCAACCGCACCCACACCCCGAACTCGCCCAGTTCGCGCACCAGGTCGACCATCCGGGTGGCCACCTGGCGGCCCTGCCAGGGCCGCTCGGCATAGCGCAGATCCACCCCGTAGGCGCTGGTGTCTTGCGAGATCACCAGCAATTCCTGCACGCCGGCGCGGACCAATCGCTGCGCTTCGGCCAGCACTTCGTCAACCGGCCGGCTGACCAGCCTGCCGCGCATCGAGGGAATGATGCAGAAACTGCAGTGGTGATTGCAGCCCTCGGAAATCTTCAGGTAGGCGTAGTGGCGTGGGGTCAGCTTGATGCCCTGCGGCGGCAGCAGGTCGACAAATGGATCGTGCCGCGGTGGCACCTGCTTGTGCACCGCGGTCAGCACGCTGGCATAGTCCTGCGGGCCGGAAATCGACAGCACGTCCGGGAAGCGCTGCTCGATCAGCCCGGCGCGCTTGCCCAGGCAGCCGGTGACCACGACCTTGCCGTTCTCGGCCATCGCCTCGCCGATTGCCTCGAGCGATTCCTCCACCGCGCTGTCAATGAAGCCGCAGGTGTTGACCACGACCACGTCGGCGCCGTCATAGCTGGGCGAGATCTCATAGCCCTCGGCCCGCAACTGGGTCAGGATCCGCTCCGAATCCACCAGCGCCTTGGGACAGCCCAGGGAAACAAAGCCCACGCGGGGCGGAACAGCAACAACGGTCATGCGCAAGGGCATCCGGCGAGAAGGGCGCGGAGTATAAGGGCTCACGGGTGAGGGTGGGCAGAACAGCAGCTCCAGACCAGTTCCAGTGTTCAGTTCCAGTGGCCAGTTCCAGTAGCCAGTTCCAGTAGCCAGTGAAGAGCGGGTGTGTCGTTGAGCATCAGCCGCCGGCGAAGCTCTCGCCCCGACATCCACCTGAACGCTCCGTTTGCCGTTGTGCAATATGACAGTTTGATGTCACCCTCCAGGGGCGTGGAATTCTGTGGCCGGGTGGCGGCGACAGCGGGCTGGGAGCATGGAAAGTGGGTGATCGGGAGGAGTCGGTCGTCTGGGTTGAATCCAGTGATGGTGCGGGCGGCTACTGGCTCAAGCGCTACGCACCGGGTTCGCGTCGTTGGCGGCTGGCTGCGCTGACAATGCTGACCCGGCTGTTGAAGCTGCCTGCTTTATGTCCGCCGCCGCATCCGGGTGGCGAGTTGAGCCGGATGACCGAGCAGGCGCGGTTGCAGCGACTGGCGCTGGCGCATGTCCGGGTGCCGCAGGTCCGTGGCGGCGGGCCGGCGACGCTGATGTTGTCAGACCTGGGCGAAACCCTGGCCTGTCGGCTGGCCCGGGCTGATCCGGCTGGTGCGATGCAACTGGCCCAAAGCGCGGTGGATGCGATTGCCGCAGTGCATGCGAAGGGGGAGTATCTGGGTCAGCCCCTGGCGCGCAATATCACGGTCGGTGAGGACGGCCAGATCGGTTTTCTGGACTTCGAGGAAGACCCCGGCACGGTGATGAGCGTGGACCAGGCGCAGTGTCGAGACTGGCTGATCTTCGTATCCGGCAGCATTCGCCATCTGCCGATCCCTTCGGCGGAGCTGGCCCGGATACTTTCGCGCGCCTGGCGCGTTGCCGATCCGAAGGTGATCGACGCACTTCAGGGCGCCGTCAACAGGCTGGGCTTCCTGCCACTTGTGACCGCGTTCCTGGGCCGTCGTGCCCGTGGACTGGGGCAGGCCGTGGAGAGTTTGCGGCAGGCGCTGCAGCTGCTGGCGCTTCGAGTTCGAGCGTGAATTGGCCGGCCGTGCCGAATAGTGGCAGAGGGCGGCTTCGGGGCAGTGCCTGTCCCCGGCGGCCATCTCCCCTCGTCTGACCCTAGAGAGCTAAACTTTCAAACGGCGCCAGCCTGGCGGGGGATTGGTCATGCAGTGCGACAGCTGCGGGGCAGTCATCGTGACGGGGAGCGAATGCCCCCGCTGCGCTCAGGGCGATGGATTGCAACGCAGCGCCGATCCGCTGCTCGACCGACTCGGCTTTCTCGCCCACCAGTACCGCATCCTGCGCCTGCTCGGGCGCGGCGCGATGGGTGCGGTCTATCTTGCCCATGAGTCTGCCCTGGATCGGCATGTGGCGATCAAGGTCCTGCCGCTGGACGCGACCCACGACAGTCAGAGTCGCGAGCGATTCCGGCGCGAAGCGCGCATTGCCGCACGACTGCACCATCCCGGCCTGGTGCCTTTGTACAGCTTCGGCGAGCACGAGGATCTGCTTTACTTCGTGATGGCCTATGTCGACGGCGAAACGCTCGGGCAGCGGATGCGGCGCGATCGGCGCTTTGATTCGGAGGAAGTCCGGCGGGTACTCGCCGAACTCGCCGACGCCATCGGCCACGCCCATCAGCACGGCGTGGTCCATCGGGACGTCAAGCCCGACAACGTGCTGGTCGAGGGCTCGAGCGGGCGCGTCATGCTGGCCGATTTCGGCGTCGCCAGTGCCAGTGAAGCCGGCGCCGGCGCAACGCTCACTTCGGCCGGGACCGCGCTCGGCACACCGCACTACATGTCGCCGGAACAGGTGGAGGCGAAAGGGACGATCGATGGCCGCAGCGATCTGTACGCGCTGGGTGTGATCGGCTACCAGATGCTGTCTGGCCGCCTGCCCTTCGATGCGGCGAGCGCGCGCGAGGTGATGCTGCAGCATCTCGGCCAGGCACCCGCGCCGCTGTCCGCGATCGTCCCGGACGCGCCTCCTGAGCTGACCGAAGTGATCATGCGCTGCCTGGAGAAGGACCCGGCGCAGCGCTGGTCAACCGCCGAGGCGCTGCGTGTGGCGCTGGAGGAACCGGATGATCCGCTGGCGCTGTCCAGATCCGAGGAAATGCTGGACGGCTACCTGTTCACGGCGCTTGCGTTTCTGGCAGGTGTCGTCTGGGCCACCGCGCTCGTGTACAACGGCCAGATCATATTTCTTGCGTTCCTGCCGATCGCCCTGCTCGGCGCGCTCGCCATTGCCGCTATTCTCGCCAAGAGGGCGCGGGGGCACGGTATGAGCTGGAACAGCATACGCCGTCGGCTGTGCTACCCGGACAGACGCTGGCCATGCTGGTGGCCAGCGCGTTGGCGACGGCCCCGAGATCAGTGGCCGCTTCTGCCGCGAGTGGTCCGCCTGTCGCGCACGTGCTTCGGCTTGGCCCTGATCTGGGTGTTCCTGCTGACGCCATTGTTGATTACAGACATTAATCAGCGCTGGGCAACGGATCAGCAAAAGAAGATGATGGGAGGCCTGATGGCGGGAGGCTTGATGCTGTTTCTCGCCGTGCCCCTGATACTGACTGCTCGCTGGGCTCGTCGTGAGGGGCTGCACGCAGAAGACCGCGATCGTATCTTGCTCGCGCCGACGCTGCCCAACGCCTTCTGGCAGCTGCCGCGGATCAAGGCCGTGCTGCAGCCGCCGCCCGGCTCGACCAGCCGTCTCGATGGCGAACCGCGCAGCGCAGCACAACTTGCCGAAGACGTGGTTCGGCTGGTCCGCGGGATAGACCCTCCGCTGCGTATTGTGGTGGCCCAGGCGGAGGGGCTGGCACGCGAGGCCGCGGGTGAGATCGATGCACTGGACCGACGCATCGAGGCCCTTCTGCGCGACCTGGATCCGGCCGAGGCGGGCGATATCGACGCCAGGCTGAGCGCCCTTGGTGTGGCACAGGCAGAGGAGAACGAACTTAGGCGCGAAAAGCGCACGCTGCTGCTGCACCAGCGCGCCTTGCTGCGCCAGATGGCATCGAGGCAGCAGGACATGCAGGCCCGGCGCGAGCGCCTGCGTGATCTGCTGCGCACGATCTGGCTTCAACTGGCGCGCCTGGAAGTCATGCAGCGCAGCGATGGCGGTGCTGCCAGCGAAATCAGTGGACGAATAGCGAGTCTGTGCGCGGAGATCGAGGCCCAGGTGACAGCCAGAAACGTGACGGCCCAGGACAGCGAGTCCCCCACTGTCCCCGACCCGCAACAAACCTTGCGCGTACCCGGTGGCGAGTAAGCGGATTGTCACGCTGCTTCATTGATGCGCTTTGCTCACCGGCATGCTTGGCCGCTGCCCCTCTGGGCCCTGGGCCCTGAGCCCTGAGCCCAGGGCCCTGGATTGTGAAGGCCCGATGCACGCGTTGTTCAGCGCTGCTCATATCCCCCGATTCGGATCGGCAGGTTCGTCGATTTCATGCGGGCCGCGGGAGGTCCAGGGCAGCCGGCTGGTGGTGCGTTCGATCAGGCGGCGTACCTTGGGCGGGCCGTCGCCGCGGTGGAGGGCACGCAGGCGTTCGGGGACGACTGCGTCGTCGCGGGTGATGCGGCTGTTGTGGCGCAGGTAGTCTAGCCAGGTGGCGGTCTTGTAGCGCTCAATCCGGATCCGCGGCTCGTGCAGATCGCGCAGCAGGGCCCACT
>JBGTIE010000478.1:0-3053 GCA_041745855.1 Lysobacterales bacterium
TTCTGGGCCCTGGGCCCTGGGCCCTGTGCCCTGGGCCATCGCTCTTTGCCTTGGGTCTTCTGGGCCCTGGGCCCTGAGCCCTGGGCCCTCGCTCTTCGCCTTGGCTCTTCTGGGCCCTGGGCCCTGTGCCCTGGGCCCTCGCTCTTTGCCTTGGCTCTTCTGGGCCCTGGGCCCTGTGCCCTGGGCCCTCGCTCTTTCTGGACACGACAAATGCACCTTCGCTTTGTCATCATTGAAGGCTATTGATGCCGAGGACTGCTTTTGCCGCTGCTCAGATCAACCCCATTTCAGCGCTCGGGTCGCCTGCTGTTGCTGCTGTCCGCGGGGTGTCTGTGGCCGCCGCTGGTGGTTGCGCAGGAGCCTGCGGCGGCGACGGCTGAGGTCAAGGCGGCAACGCCGAAGGTCGATGTGCAGATCACCGGCCTGGAAGAGGAGATGCTCGAATCGGTCAGCAAGGCGGTCGAGCTGCGGGCGCTGGCGACCCGTCGCAACGTCACCGAAGGCTTGATTCAGCGCCTGCATGAACGTGCGCCGGCGCAGATCGCCAAGGCGCTGGAGCCATTCGGCTATTACCAGGTGGAAATCGACAGCGCGCTGGAAAGCAGAGCGACGCAGTGGACCGCGCGCTACAGCGTGACCCTGGGGCCGCCGACACTGGTGCACGAACTGGTCGTGGACACCGGTGGCATCGACGCCCAGAACGGCCGAATTGCACGGGTCGTTCGGGCCTTCCGGCCGCGCGTCGACGAAATACTTTTCCATCCGACCTACGAGACCAGCAAGTCGCAGGTCTTCCAGATCCTGTTGGCCGAAGGCTATCTGGAGGCGGAGATCGCCAAGGCTCGGGTCGAAGTGGTACGGGCGAACAATTCGGCGGACATCCAGTTGGTGTTCAAGCCCGGTTCGCGTTATGCGCTGGGCGAAGTGCGCTTTGTCGGCAGTCAGGTCGACACCGGCCGGCTGGCCCGACTGGTGCCCTTCGAAGAAGGCGAGGAGTACCGGTTGGCCAAGCTGCTGACGCTGCAGCGCAAGCTGGTCGACACCGGCTACTTCAGTGTCGTCAGCGTGTCACCGGACATCGACGCCCTCGGCGATGGCAAGGTGCCAATCGAGGTCCAGTTGGAGCCGACCGCACGTACCGAATACCGCGGCGGCCTGTTCTACGGCTCCGACAGTGGCCCTGGTGTGCGCGGATCGATCGAGCGGCGCTGGATGAATTTCCGTGGCGACCAGGGTCGCGCCGAACTGGAGTATTCCGACCGCCTGAAGCTCGGCGCGCTGGTGTACACGATCCCGCTAGACCGGCCTTCGCGGCCGCGGCTGCAGTTCAAGGCGAGTTGGAGCGACCGAGTCACCGACAGCTCGCGCAGCCGCCAGAAGCGTCTGTCCGGCGCCTGGCTGGGTCAGTGGGGAGATTGGAGCCAGGCACTCAGCGTCAATCTGCTCGACGGTGACTTCGAGGTCGGTGGTGAGCGCGGGAGCTCCACGCTGTTCTATCCGGAATGGCAACTGGCGACAAGCAGCCTGAGCCCGGTTGGCGATCCGCTCAGCGGGCAGAGTTGGGCCCTGACCCTGCGCGGCGCGCCGGCTGCGCTGGGCGCGGAAACCGATTTCCTGCAGGCGCTGGCGCAGTGGCGCTTTGTGCGACCGCTGGGCGAAGGGGGCCACAAACTGATCTTGCGCGGCGATTTGGGTGCGACCTATGTCGAGAATTTCGACAAGCTGCCGCCGGAGCTGCGCTTCTTTGCCGGCGGCGATCGCTCGCTGCGTGGCTTTGGTTTCCAGGCGCTGGGGCCGCTCAATGACGCGGGTGAGGTGCGGGGCGGCCCCTATCTGGCACTGGCCTCGGTCGAGTACGAACGGCGTCTGTCCGACACCTGGGCGGTCGCCGGTTTCGTCGACGCCGGCAACGCCTACGACACCGGCCAACTGGATCCGGTAGTCAGCGTCGGCACCGGCCTGCGCTGGCGCGGCCCAATCGGCCTGGTCCGGCTCGATCTGGGTGTCGGTGTCAGCGAGGACGACCTGCCGTTTCGACTGCATCTGGTTATCGGAGGTGACCTGTGATCGCCGCTTCGGTCCACGGGCTCCCCAGCCTATTCCGGCCGCGGCTTTTTGGGGCCCTGGGCCCTGAGCCCTGGGCCCTGTATTCCCGGCTGCCCACTGAACGCAGACTCGATGCAGAGTCCCGGCTGAAGGGACCAACGGCATGCGCCTGAGCAAACGCCGCTGGATTGGTCTGGGCCTGCTGGTTGGGTTGATCGCGCTCTTGCTGTGGGCGCTGTTCAGCGGTTCGGGCCTTAGGCTGGCGCTCAGGCAGGTGCCCGGCCTGAGCTTCGATCAGGTGCAGGGGCGGCTGGTCGGGCCGATCGAGGGCGAGAGTCTGCAGTGGCGCAATGAGTCGCTGCTGATCGAGATCGAGGGCCTGCGCACCGGCTACCGCTTCTGGCAACTGATCGGCGGCCGGCTGGTGATTCCCGAAGTCAACGCCGCACGCGTCACCATCACGCTGCTCACGCCACCGGATCAGGCGCCGGCCGAACCCTTCGAGCTGAGCAGCTGGCAGCTGAATCTGCCGCCGCTGGAACTGCCGGTAGATCTGCAGCTGGGCGGCCTGCAGGTGGACCAGCTGCGGATCATCGACGCGCAGGAGACCGTGCTGTTCGATGGCAGCGCCCAGGCCGATGCGCTGAGCTTGATCAACGGTCGTTTGAGCCTGCCGCGGCTGATCCTGATCGCCGAGCAGCCTGGCCGACTGGAGCTGAGCGCCGAACTCGACAGCCGTCAGCGCTGGGCCGGTCAACTGCGTCTGCAGGCCGACCTGGAGCAGGCCCACGGCCTGACCGCGGAGCTGTCGCTGGCCGGGGATCTGGACGAGTACACGATCGCTGCGCGCAGCACCGGCGCGCTCGCCGCCGAACTCGATCTGCGCCTGCGCGCGCTCGATAGCGCGCCTGCCTGGGATCTCGACCTGCAACTGATGCGGCCGCAGCAAGCGGACGCCGAATCCCGGGAGGGGCCGCTGCAACTCGATCTCAGCGGCAGCGGCGAGC
>JBGTIE010000479.1:0-27497 GCA_041745855.1 Lysobacterales bacterium
CAGCAGTTGCTCCAGCCGCGCCACCGTGGCCAGCGCGGCCTGCTCCCGCTCAGCGCGGTCCAGTGCCATCCGCTGGCGCCGGTAGTGATTGCGCAGGGCCGTCACCTCGCTCCCATCGATCGGTGCTGGCGACAGCTGGTCAGGCAAAAAAAGGGCCCTCCATGAGTGCCGATGTACGTCAGACGACCTTGATCCCAGGGATCAGGTGGGAGGTCCCGATGGCCGCTAAAGGCGTTCCGCTGCGAAGCGGACCTGCTCATACACGGCGCGTGGTGGACTTCCCGAAGTCGTTCAATAGGGACAAGGTATTTGAAGGACGCACTGTCGAACACCCCAGAGGGCGCCCGCACATCATACTCCAGTGGATGCTGAACGTAGGCTTGGAGGGGTGTGATTGCGTGCGAAAAAACGGATACAAGTGATGTGAAGCTGGCGTCGGCGTCGGGGTCGGAATCGGGGTCGGAATCGGAATAGGCGTCGGAATCGGCGTCGGAATCGGCGTCGAAGGCAACGACCGGATCGTCCCGATCCGGAAAGGCGCTGCAGGACGTGACTACACGGTTGGCGAGGAGGTACGGTTACGCCGAAACAGATCGATTCCGATGCCGATACCGATTCCGACCCCGAGGCGCTCGCCCGCGCTCTTGCTGTTACTCCCGACTCCCGACTCCCAACTCCCGACTTCCTACCGCCCGCTGATCTTCCGCAAACCGCCGGTTCAGCTCCCGCAGGCGGTCGGTCAGTCCGCCGAGCGCCTGCTGCTGCGTGATCGATTCGTGGGCGATGGTCAGGGCGGTCATCACGGCGAGCCGGTCCAGACCCAGCGTCTTGGCCTGGGAGCGGATCTCGCGCATCTTCTCGTCGACCAGTTGGGCAGCCTGGAGCAGACCGGCTTTTTCCTCCGCGGTGCAGGCGACCAGATACTCACGATCGAGTATGCGCAAGGGCACCGGGCTGCGCTGGGTGTCGGTCATGGCGCCTGCTCCAGTGCGCGCAAGCGCAAGATCATCGCTTCGACCCGGCTGCGGGCTTGCTCGCTCTTTGCCAGCAGCCCCGCCTTCTCCTCGCTCAGGCGGGCCTGCTCACCCCGCAGGCCGGCAATCTCCCGCCGCAACTCGGCGGCTTCGGAGCGCAACAGCTCAACCCGCTGCACGAGTGCGTCAATTTCTCGCTGGAGAGGGGCCGGGAGGGTCATGAGGGGAGACTATATTGAGTCTGTAGTCGGAAGACTAGCGGGGCGGCGGCAACGGCGCGTGTCGGACTGGTGTTTCAGATGCTCTGTGCGTGGTTTTCAGGGCCCAGGGCACAGGGCCCAGGGCCCAGCAGGTCAAGAGCCAGAACGGCCCTTCGGTCTCGGGCCCAAGGCCCAGGGCCCAGGGCACAGGGCCCAGGGCACAGGGCCCAGGGCCCAGCAGGTCATGAGCGAGAACGGCCCAGTCTCGAACTCGCCTCAAGTCTGGCTCCCGACTGGGCCCTGGGCCCTGAGCCCTGGGCCCTCGGAAAAAGTGGGTCCTCGGCTTCGCCTTGTGCCGCACCCCCGCCCAGGGCCGCCTGCAACTGGCCGAAGTCGTGCCCGGCCGGTTGCTGGTACAGGCGCAGGCCCAGGCTGGGCAGCATGGCGATAAGATGATCGAAGATGTCGCCCTGGATCCGCTCGTGCTCGCCCCACTGGGTGTTGGCGGTGAAGCAATAGACCTCCACCGGCAGCCCCTGCGGGCCCGGGTCGAGCGCGCGAACCATCCGCATCATGTCGGGACGAACCTCGGGATGCGCCTCGATGTAGGCCTGGGCGTAGGCACGAAAGGTACCGATGTTGGTCAGCCGGCGACCGTTCTCGGGCACGCCGTCACTCTGGGTTGCGTTCCATGCGGCCAGTTCCTCGCGTTTGCGCGCCAGGTAGGCTTTCAGCAGCTTGAGTTTGTCCATCGCGACAAGCTCGTCCGGCTGCAGGAAGCGCACGCTCGCCAGATCGATGTGCAGCGAGCGCTTGATCCGCCGACCACCGGCCTCGCTCATGCCGCGCCAGTTGCGGAAGGCATCGCTGATCAGGCGATGGGTCGGAATCGTTGTGATGGTCTTGTCCCAGTTCTGCACTTTGACTGTGTGCAGTGCAATGTCGATGACATCGCCATTGGCCGACAGCTGCGGCATCTCGATCCAGTCGCCCACCCGGACCATGTCGTTGGAGGCGATCTGCACACTGGCGACCAGCGACAGCAGGGTGTCCTTGAAGACTAGCAGCAGCACCGCGGTCATGGCGCCCAGACCGCTCAGCAGCAACAACGGGGAACGATCGATCAGCACCGAGACGATCAGTACGCCGGAGATAAGGAACAAAATGATCTTGGCCAGCTGGACGTAGCCCTTGATCGGACGCGAGACGCCGCCCTCCTCGGTGCTTTGGTAGATCAGATGGGAAGCGGACAGGGCGGCACTGCCGGCCATCGCTGCCAAAAGGATCATGTAGCCGGTCAGCACATTCCGCCCCACGGTGACCAGATCATCGGGCAGGTGCGGGATCAGCGGCAGCATCAGTTGCGCGACAGCGGCCGGTACCATATGAGTCAGGTGATTGAACACACCCTCGTTGAAGAGCATGTCATCCCAGCGCGTGCGGGTGCGCGCGGCAAGGTGGCCCATGACCCTGAGGGCCCATTTGCGGACGACCCGGTCGATCAGCCAGCAGACCAGCAGCAGCACGCCCAGGCTGGCCAGGGTCAGTACCCACGGATAGCGCTCCAGCCAGAGCTTCAGCCAGTCCAGATCCATTTAGGTCCCTCCAGTGTGCGGCTCTCCCCAGCCGATCTTAGCGTCTATCCCTCGCTGCGTTGGTAGCGCGCACTCGCGATCGGGGATGCAGACAACCCTCCTCGCGGGAATGAATCGTTGCCATTCCGGCCTGTTCATCAGCAGTCCCAGCCGCCACAATAGGCTGCGAGGGGACATGATCGATGGCTTTGGGTCTGGCGCGAATCAACCGGAACGAACGGGTCACTGGCCGCACCGGACGGTCCGCTTTGCTGCGGGCGGCGTCTCGGATGCCGATTGCATGAGCGGCGGCGTTGGCCTGGAGTGGTTGAGCTATCTGCTGGGGCTGCTCGGCTGCTTTGCCCTTTGGACCTTTGCGATCTACTGGCTGCATCGTTGTTCGCATATTCATCATCGGCGCAACCCGCTGTGGTGGATCCACCGGCCACATCACGCCGAGCCCTACCTGCGCCAGGACTCGCATCCAGGTTGGCCGCAGCTCGGTCAATATCTGTTCTGGCTGGGGGGCTGGCGCCTGTCGCTGGACGTGGTGCTGGTGATGACCCTGCCGCTGCTGGTCATTGCGTGCATCTGGCCCGAGTATGGTATTCCGTTGCTGGTTTTCCATTATCTGTATGAGGTATTCCTGAGTGAGAGCGTGCTCGATCACAACCCACGGGTGCAGGGAAAGCTCACCCACTGGTTTGCCTGGGGTGATTTTCACCTGCACCATCACGTCAACCTCAAGCGTAATTTCGGTCTGATGGTGTGCTTTTGGGACTGGCTGTTCGGCACCATCGAGCACCCCATCCCCGGGGCCAGTCTGGAGCGGATTGGCGCCCGTCTGCGTCGGATGGCTGCCGCGCAGGATGTCGTTCGCGAAAGTACCCGATCGCATTCGGCATCAACCTGAGTCGATGGAGAGTCCGATGAACCCAGCCGAACGCCAGTTCGAAGATCTCAAGCCGGTGAGCTACCGGATCCGCCCGCTGCGTGAGGCTGTCGCGGTCGGGCTGGTGGTTTTTGTGGCGATCTTCTTCACCACTTATTTCATCTATGCCCGCGCCATCGATGCGCAGAAGAGCGAGATCCAGCAATCCCTGCTGCGCACCGCTTCGGTCGTCCGCACGCTGATCGATCCGGAGCAGCACCGGCAGTTCAAGACCGCCGAGGACGAATACACGCCGGCTTACCAGTCGGCGATTGCGCCTCTGATCGCAGCCAAGCAGGCCGATCCGCAGATCACCTATCTGTACACCGCGATACTCGGCGATGATGACAAGGTCTATTTCATCTATGACGTGACCCCGACGCCAACCGATCCGGAGGTCGAGGACACCAGCGTGGCGGTAATGGAGGAGTACACCGAAGCGCAGCAGAACCCCGAAATCATGACTGCCCTGCGCGAGCGGACCACCGTGGTGTCGACCGATTTCTATTTCGACCAGTGGTGCAAGGATGGCTGCATCAGTGGCTACGTTCCGCTCAAGGACGCCGCCGGTGAGTTCTATGGCGTGCTTGGGCTGGACATCCAGTCGCCGGAGTACTTCCTGCGCCTGCAGCCGATCAAACGGGCCACGGTCCGCGCGATGGTGACCGGCTTCTTCGTTGCATTCATCACCGCATCGATGATCTGGTTCCTGCGCAACTTCATCCTGATCGTCAACGAGCGGCGCCACAAGCTCTATCAGCGCGCCGTCGAGTCGCGATCGAACGCGCTGGGCAACAGGCTCCACCAGCAGATCTGAGCGAGGTTCCGGCTCTGCCCATTGCGCCGGTACGGACAAATCGCTGATGACTACGAGGGGTACTAGCGGTGACGACACTGGTAACGACTAAACCGTTGACGCCGAGGCAGAGAGTGCTTGCGGTGGTCCTGATCGTGGCCGCCACCTTTCTGCTTTCGGTCTCGGTGGGAATGAATGCGGTGATCTTCCCGGTCGCGCTGGAGTCCTACGGGGCCAGCAACACAGTTGTGGGTATCGTCATGGCGATCGAGTTCCTGTCGGTATTCGCGATCTCCTTTGGCCTGGGCAAGATGCTGCGCTTGATGAGTCTGCGCAGTGGCCTGGCACTATCGACCCTGTTTCGCTTTCCGCCGCTGATCCTGCTCGCCTACTTCACCGAAGTCTGGGCCTGGTTGCTGCTGGTCTTCCTCCACGGCATCGGCAATTTTCTCAACCAGATCCTGCTCCAGACCTGGATCAACAGCCTGCCGTTCCGGCGTTCGCGGGGCTTGTCGATGGCACTGTTCGGGACGGCCATCTCGCTGGGACTGGCATGTGGTCCGCTGGTGCTGCAACTGATTGACCATGTAGAGCCCTACGTGCGAAGCGTGGTCCCGGCGATAGACGCGAACGTATCGCGCTTTCTGGGCCTGACCCGGCCGGACGAGGTCTATCCGATGACCCAGGTGCAGATGCTGGTCTCGGCCGTGATCACGATCCTTGCCGGGGTGCCCACGCTGCTCGGCGGCTTCCTGATTCCAAAGTTCCGGCCGCGCGAGAGCAGCAACATCGTCCAGTCGGTCAAGCTAGCGCCGGCGATCATGTTCGCGGTTGCGGTAAGCGGCGTGTCAATCCTCGGTGTGCAGTCCTTCATTACCCTGTATGGCCTGAGCAACCAGCTCAGCATCACCGATGCCTCGTTGCTGCTGACGGCCTTCATGCTCGGCTCGATTCTGCTGGAGATCCCGATTGCCTGGATCTCGGACTTCTTCGATCGCCGTTACGTAATGATGGTGCTGGTCCTGCTCAGCCTGGTCTGTGCCGCCTATCTGCCGATCGCCATCTACACTCCGCAGATCGCCTGGGGCTTGCTGTTCCTGTGGGGCGGGGTGATCGGTGGCTTGTTCAGCGTCTGTCTGGCGATGACTGCCGATCGCTTCACCGGAGCGAGTCTGATCGGCGCCAACGCCGCCTTTTCGATCATGGACAACATTGGTGGCATGATAGGTATTCTGCTGATCGGGATCAGTATGGACATGTTCGGTTCGGACGGCTTGCCGTACGTCATCATGTTTGCCGGCGTGGTCTATTTCTCATTTGCGTTGACCCGTTACCAGGTCCGCTAGAGGAGGCGACGGTGACCGCCAGACCGATCATCTCCGGACGCTACGCTCTCGGCCCGTTTCGCGATGAGTTCAGCCATTGCGGATCTACCGCTGATCTGTTCGCGCAGGTGACGGCCAGTGCGCACGGCAATGTCCGGCTGGCGGTAGATCTGCTCTCGACCGCGCTGAATGAAATGCTCGAGTGGGCCTATCGCACGACCGACTACAATCAGTCCGGCGAGATGAGCATAGAGGTGGTTGAGGACGGCAACAGCTTGCGGCTGAGCCTGACCTTGCCGCTGGCTGCAGGGCAGTGCGCGGTACTGGTCGAACAACTCAGTGGGCTGCAGGCGGACGCGGCACGTGGGCTGTTGCTGCGCAGCGTGGAGTCGGCGTCGGAGTCGGCGCAAAGCGACCCGATGCTGGGGCTGTATTGGCTCGCGGCCGAGTTCGGGGCGCTTAGCGGTACCGCCCAGGCCGGCGACCGGGTCAGGCTGAATCTGGACCTGCAGCCATGAGCGGGGGATGCGTCGGTGATTGGGACAGCCGGGCGACCGAGCAGTCGATGTTGTGGATCGCGATCCACAGCGGCTGGTCCAGGCGATGGTCCCATGCCGGCCGCCTGGCTGACTACGTGGCGAGATATTTCGCCAGCTATCTGAGCGTGGTCAGCGAGCAGGTTCAGGCCGAAGGCGGGGCCTTTCTTGCCTATGCGGCCAACGAGCTGATCGAGAATGCGGTGAAGTTCGGTCAGGGGGGGCAGATCGAAATCAGCGCCGGGGTCGTCGGTGATGAGTTGATCCTGCTGGTGGCCAGTGCCGCGCCAGCCGAGTCCGCTGACCGTTATCGTGGCCTGGTCGAAGAGATCGCCGCGGGAGACCCGCTGAGCCTGTTCATCGAACGGGTTGAGCGCAATGCGATGGAGGGACCGTCAGCTGGCTCGGGACTGGGACTGCTGACGATGATGACCGATTATGGAGCCCGTCTGGGTTGGCGGTTTCAGACGCTTGAAGACACAGCATGCCGGATTGATACGATGGCCAGATGGCCGCTCAACACAAGCGCCATGTTTGGGGAATGACGATGGAAGTGAAAAGTGCCGACTACCGGGTTGCCGCCGACGAGGGCTCGAACGTCGTGACGTTGAGCGGCACCTTGCGCTTGAACGGTGCCGATGAGTACCAGCCGATCCAGCAGTTGCTGGATGAGGCGATTACCCGCAGCGCCGGCGGGCAATGCCGCTGGGATCTGCGCGAGTTGCAGTTTCTGAACAGCTCCGGCATCAACATGCTCTATCAGCTGGTGATCAAGGCGCGCCGGCTGGGCAATGTGCAGATGCAGGTCATCGGCAGCAAGGATGTGGCCTGGCAGGGCAAGTCGCTGGGCAACATGACGCGCTTCATGCCGGGTCTGGAACTGGTGCTGGAGTAGCCATGTTCGAGTCGCCGGTCAGCCTGTCCGATAGCGACCGCGCCGAACTGGAGCGCCTGCTGGCGAGCCTGCCGGAACGGGCGGCTGCGCATGCCGAGCTGAGTGGTGACCTGGACGCATTGGTCGGTCTGGCGCGAGGTCTGATCCAGGACATCGATGATCTGGCGATGATGCATGGCGCGGTGGTCGAGCACAGCACCGGTCTGGAGAACGAGCTTTCCCGCAGCAACGACCGCATCTCCTCGATGATCGAGCTGATGCGTCGTTATTTGTCCGGACAATTGTTCCAGCGCATCATCGGCGGCACCGCCGAGGTCGCCGCCGGCTCGCATCAGCGTCGCAATCTGACCGTGTTCTTTTCCGACATCGTCGGCTTCACTGAACTGACCGACACGGTGGAGCCGGAAATCCTGTCGCAGATGCTCAACAGCTACCTCGACGAGATGGCCAAGATCTGTGACAAGTGGGGCGGCACCATCGACAAGTTCATCGGTGATGCGGTGATGATCTATTTCGGTGACGAAGATCACGCCGATCCGATAGACGGGGCGCGGCGCTGTGTCTGCATGGCGCTGGAGATGCAATCGAGTTTGAGCGCGCTGGAAGAACGCTGGCGCAAGGTCGGCTCCAACCATCGTCTGCGGATCCGGGTCGGGATCAACTCCGGCTATTGCACGGTCGGCAATTTCGGCTCCTCCACGCGGGTGGACTACACCATTGTCGGCGGCAACGTGAATGTGGCCAGCCGGCTCGAACACCAGTGCAGCCCAGGCGGGATATTGATCAGCGGGAGCACCAATGCGCTGGTCCGGGACGTGGTCGATGTCCGCAGCATGGGCAGCATCCGGGTCAAGGGTGTCGCCCACCCGATCGAAAGCTTTGAGGTGGTCGGTCGGCGCGAGGGAGTGCTGGCCCAAACCAATCCGATGTTGCTTGAACACGACGAGGGTTTCGACCTGCGCAGCATTCGATTCGATGCCCGCCAGACCCCGCCGCTGGAACGCGAGGCTATCGTCGACAGTCTGCGCCGCGCGCTGGCACAGCTAAGTGCGACCGAAGCGTCGAGTGACGAGGACGCAGCCAAACCTGCGGCCAAACCCGCGGCCAAACCTGTGGCCAAACCCGCGGCCAAACCCGCGGCCAAACCCGCGGCCAAACCCGCGGCCAAATCCGCGGCCAAATCCGCGGCCAAATCCGCGGCCAAATCCGCGGCCAAGTCTGCCCGGTCGTGAGTCCCGCCCGCCGCTTCGCTTATTCCTCCGCGCCGGTCTTGCTCAGCTCCTCGAAGTGCTTGAGCTGGTCGGCGCTGGCCGGGGTCTGGTAACGCGCCTTCCATTCCTCCGGCGGCATGCCGTAGATCAGCGTTCGCGCGGTCTGCTTGTCCATCGGCAGGCCATCGGCGGCCGCCGCCTCGCGATACCAATCGGCGAGGCAGTTGCGGCAGAAGCCGGCGAGCTTCATCAGCTCGATGTTCTGCACGTCGTGGCGGGACTGCAAATGGGCGAGGAGTCGGCGGAAAGCGGCTGCCTGGTACGGTTCGTGGCTCATGAGCTTGCTCCTGGCGGGTGGGGGGTGGCGTCGGTGCGATGGATCTCAACCCGGTCGCGACCGGCATCCTTGGCGGCATAAAGGGCCCGGTCGGCCATTGCGAGCAGGGCCTCCGGACTGGCCGCGGCATGGGCACGCCGTTCGGCCAACCCGATGCTCACGGTTTGGCGTGCGTGTGGATCGACCGTGCCGCGGGTTGCAGCGAGCAACTGGTCGGCCACGACGCGAGCGTCGTCGAGCGGCGCATCCGGCAGGATCGCGACGAACTCCTCGCCCCCGTAGCGGGCGAGCAGCGAACGCGGCCAGCGCAATGTCTGTTGCAGCAACTGGGCGGTGGAGCGCAGGCGTTCATCGCCGTTCTGATGGCCATGACGGTCGTTGTACTGCTTGAAGTTATCCAGGTCGATCATCAGCAGGCTGAAGGCGCGATCACCCTGCAGACTGGCGTCAAAGGCCTGTTGCAGTTCGTGATCCAGCCGGCGTCGATTGGCCACCCCGGTCAGTCCGTCCTGGTCGGCCAGCGCGGCCAGGCGCTGATTGGCCGATTCCAGCTCGGCGGTGCGCTGCCACAGGGTCTGGGTGCGCTCGGTGACCGTGGTCTCCAATTGCTGATTGCGCCACTCCAGGGCGTGCAGACGCCAGCGGGCCAGGGCCCAGGTCAGCGCCAGAAGCACCAGCAGTGCGATGCTCTGCACCCACCACAGGCGATGCCACGGCGGACTGACGCTGAACGAAAACGCGGTCGTTGGCGTGACCCTCAGGCTGCTGTCGCGGGCCCTGAGCTGCAGTTCGTAATGCCCGGCGCTGAGTGTGGTCAGCTGTCGCTCACCGTAGCTGGAATGGCTTTGCCAGTTGTCCTCCACTGGCCACAAGCGGCTTTGGGTGATCCAGCCACCGGCGAGCGCAGGATGGGCAAAGCTCAATGTCAGGTTGGCGCCGGGGGGGAGTGCTATCGGTGGACCTCGCAGCGGCAATGGCTCGGTTGGCGCTCCGGAGCGCTGCAACAGAACGTGCTCCAACGCAACCGCTTGCAGCGGCGCGACCTCACTGTCGGGCGCGGGCCGGTACCAGCTCAAACCGCTCCAGGACGCGATCAGCGCACCCGCGTCCGCAATGCACTTGATCGCTACCACCCCGCGCCCCTGCCGGTTGCCTGGCAGCGGCAGCACGCTCCAGGTCTCGTTGTCGCGCTTGAGCAGAGCCCGGCTGGTCGCCGCCATGGTCAGCTCGGGACCGCACTCCTGGATGAACAGCTCATCGTGATGTGGGGCCAGCAGGCGACCCAGTTCGCCGACCTCGACCGGCACAAAGCGCTCTCCGGTCCAGCGGCGCAGTCCATTGATGGTTCCCGCCAGGATATCGTCCTGATGGCGTACGACCACGCTGTCGGTGCCGTCGGGCCGCTCCAGCCCGGCGCTGACCCGCTCGGCCGCGAGCATCCGTCTGCCGTCCTCGGTCAGGCTGATCCGGAACGGGTCGTCGTCGATCTGGCCGGCCCACAGCTGCAAGATGCGCGGATCCTCAGCAAGCGAGTTGAAGCGGTAGGCCGGATCGATCACGCGCGCGGTTTCGCGCCACTGATCCTGCACCCGCTCGATGATGATCAAGCCGGCATCTTCGACCGCGTAGATCAGGTTCGTATCCAGGCGCGAGCGCAGTAACCACAGGACGTTGGCATCCTCGACGATGCTGTGCAGGGAACCTTCGCGCCACTGGTGGACACCGGCGGAGCCGGCGACCAGGGCGTCGGCGCCATCGGCCAGCAGATCCCGAACCTCCTCACCGTCCAGGGCCACCAGTTGGAGCGGGCTGCGACCCTGATCGACGTACAGTCCTACCGACGTGCCGAGCAAGGTCAGTCCGGGCAGGCCCAGCCCCACATTCAAGGTGCCGCCGTAGCCACTGGCAGGACCCAGATGACGCCATTGCGGGCGCAGGTCCAGCCGCAGGATTTCCCCCTCGGTGACAATCCACAGGCCGTCTTCGTGATCGCGGGCCATGTTCAGGATCGGAAATCGACTGACCGCCCAGCGATGGCGCAGGCGCAATTGGGCGTCGTACCAGTAAACCGTCCCGTCCAGACAACCTACCAACACCTCCCCGGTGTCGGTATGCAGGCTGGTGTAGGGCTTGGCGGCCAGCAATTCAGCTTCAGCGGCGGCGGCCAGTGGCCGCAACGTGCCGTTGTCCAGGCTCGCGAAGCCACCTTCCTCGGTGAGCAGGCGCAGGTCGCCAGAGGCACCACGCCAGAGACTGACCAGCCTGGGGACGTCCTGCAGCCGTGTGAGCAACTGGCCGTCCACCAGTTGATTGAGCCGGCCACCTTCCTCGCGCAGCCAGATGTCCTCGCCCAGGCGAAAGGTCTTGGCGATCGGCCGCTCGGGCTTCCAGCGGTCGATGGAGCCGTCGGCGGCAAGGAATAGCAACTCGTCGCGAGCCCCGTAATAGACGCCCGCAGGCGTGCTATGGAGCTCCCAGATTTCGCCCAAGGGCGCGCCGCGGCGGTCAGGGAAGAACTGTTCGTCGAGCCTTTCGAGCGTGTACTGACCGCGCTCGTCACGTTGCACCCGACCGAAGCGATGATAGCCACCCACATGCAACTCGCCATTGGCGGTCAGTGCGAGCGATCGACTGGTGTCCATCTCGCCCAGTTCGAGCAGTTGCCAGCGGCCGCCGTAGTAGCGCAACAGGCCCTCGGCGTTGGCGACATAGACCTCGCCCGTGGCGGTTGGCAGGACCGCGAAACTGAGCGGATTGGCGCCGTGCTGGGCGGCTCCGTAGCGATCGATCCACGGTTGCCCGGACCACGTAGGCGCGCCCGCGCCGGCTTCCCCGGACAGCATTGTTTCAGTCCCCGCGCCAACTGGCGTCAGCATGGCAAGACAGATCACGGCGGCGAGCAGGCGTGGCATGCGTTCGATCATGAATCGACGACGCGGGGATGACAAGTAAAACGGCCCCTATCCCAACCGTTCCATAACCGCCGATTCACGGCCCACCGCGCCTGCCGCGGCGGACCGCGATAGCTCAGTGCGGACTGCTTGCAGGCCTGACCTGATCCAGATCAATGCGGGCACTGCCGCGACGATTGGGCAGGACCGGCAGCGTCGGCGAGGCAATTCCGTGCGGCCCATCGACCTCATCGGTGACGAACCACGGCTGACCGTCCTTGTCCAGATAGAACCTGTTCTGCTCTTCCAGATTGAAGGGGCGGGAACCGACTCGGCCCAGCACCGCGACCTGGCCACCGGTTTCGTCCACCGCGCGATCGCGCTCGAGCGCGCGTGACAGCGACAGCGCCGCGTGTCGGGTCGGATAGCGTGCGATCAGCCAGGGGTTCGGCTCCGGACTGTAGCCATAGAACTTCGGCTGCAATTCCGGACTGGTCAGCTGGACCACCTTCAAGCCGTTGACGCCGTCGGCCACATAGGCGAACAGCGAGGCATTGGTGGTGGCGACGGTGACATCCCGCGCGTCACTGATCTGACCGTCAGCGGTGTACTTGGTGTACAGCACCGGGTGGGTCGGCCGGGTCACGTCGATGATCGCCAGGCCTTCGGCACCGGCGGCGACGTAGGCATAGGTCCGGGCCACGTGCAGCTTGTGCGCATTGGCCAGTGGAATGACTGCATTGGGCAGGATCTGCGGCCGCTCCGGGTGGGTCACATCCACCACTTCCAGGCCGCGGCCGGTGGTCACGAACAGATAACGGAACTGGCGCTGGCTGGCGCGCACCTCGCCCAACTCGACCGTGGTCACGTATTGCGGTTGCAGCGGATTGTCCATGTTGACCACGACCAGGCCGCGCGGGGTAGCGAAATAGAACCAAAAGCCTGCGATCGACAGGTGGCTGGCGCCGTCGAGCACGCCATTTTCGTTCCAGGTCAGCGCCCGTTCGAGGAAGTTGTTGCGCGGTTCGAAGTCGTACAGCGTGTCGACATCGATGACGATCAGGCCTTCTACGCTGTCACTGACGAAGGCGTAGTTGTAAATGGGATGGAAGGGCTGCTCCAGATTGACATCGCGCATCAACTCGCCCTGATTCCGTGATGGCTGCACCGGTTGGGTGGTAGGCAGTGCAACGCAGGTGGCATTGCGGCTCTTGACTCGGGTGTTCTGGCCCAATGGCGAGAACGGCGCGGTGATGATGCGCTGCGAGATGCCCTTGTTGGCAACGCTGGCCGCGTCATAGACGCGCATTCCGTTGCTGCCTTCAGCGACATAGACATACTCGCCGCGCAACTGGATGCAGTTGGCCGCGCCGCTACGGTGGCGATAGCCCTCCTTCAGCACCTGGTCGGCGGCCACGTGATCGTTGAACCAGTCCGGATAGGCATAGCGGTGCAGATAGCTGCCGACGACGGCCTGCGGCTCCTCCCACTCGGTCACCCGGATGGCCGAGATTTCGCCCTCGCCACCGACCCAGGCGTTGAAGCCCAGCAGATCCATGAACTTGGTGCCGTGACCGAGCAACTGCGCCATGATCGCGTTGTTGTCGTTGGCCTGGCTCAGATGGCAGTCGGTGCAGGTCTTGGTCTCGGTGCGGCGCTCGGTATGCGGGTAGTGCGGCGCCATCGCCTGCGAACTGTAGCCCGAGGCGGCAATGGGCGGCTGCTGGATGTAGATGCGCTCACGGTTGATGTTGGTGCTCGACAGTACCAGTGCCGAACTCGAGCGCAATGGCGCGATGGCGTAATCCTTGACCTCGCCGTGGCGGGTCAGCATGAACACATCGTCGCGCGTGACCTGGGGGTTGTAGGTCGCGTAGTTGCGAGTGAAACCGCCCTCGTAGTGCTTGCGCTCGGTCTTCCAGTTGGCCTGGATCGGCAGGTGGCAGCCGCCGCAACTGGTGGTCCAGCTGGTGTGGCAGCTGTAGCACAGCATCGTCTCCTCGCCATGAGCGCGGTCTTCCAGCGCCACGTCCAGCCCGTAGTCCAGAGTGGCTGTATTGCGCGACATCGTGTGGGCGCGGTCGGCGATCGCGTTGTAGGCGGGCGAGGTGGGATCGGAGGTGTCCTTGACAAGGCTCATCTCCCATTCCAGCCCGGGATTGAGCAGCGAGCGCTGGATCAGCTTGCCACCGACCCACTCGAAGCGGCGCTTGCCGTCCGGGTTGCGCAGGTGCTCCAGCGCACGGCCTTCGCGCGCTGCCATCGGACCGGTCGTGCGCAGGTCGGGGTAGGCATCCGGCGTGCCATGGCAATCCTTGCAGGTGATCTCCACCCCGGCGGCGACTTCGCCGACCACATGACCATTGCCGTGCATATCCTGGGCGAAATGGCAGTCGACGCAGTGCATGCCCAGGTCGACATGGATGCTCGACATGTGGACCGCCTTTTCGAACTTGTCCGGATCTGCGTCGGAAACGATATCGCCGACTGCGTCGAGCAGGTTGCCCTTGCGGTCGCGCTTGAAGATCGCGCGGAAGTTCCAGCCGTGACCGTGGTAGTCGGCGAACTGGGTGTCGGTCAGCTGCGGATTCATGTCGCTGACCTGCTTGAGGAAATCCAGATCACGCCACTTGCCACGAATGGCCGCTTCTTCCGGATTGCGGTCCAGCACCATCCGCTGTTCCTCGGCATCCGGGTAGTGCTGTTTTTCCGGCCACATCGAGGGTGCGTCGGACTCGTAGTCCCACATGATGTAGCCGAGGAAGGTGTTGACGAACATGTTCGGCTGATGCATGTGGCAGATCATGCAGGTGCTGGTTGGGATGGCCCGGGTGAAGGCGTGCTTGAGCGGATGGCCGGGCTCGTCCTTCGGGATCGTCGGGTCGCCGGTCTGGGTGGTGCCATCGTGACCGTACTGCGCGTACTTGCCGGAATGACGGACGTCGCGATCGTTGGCGTAGGGCACATGGCAGGCGGCGCAACCGGACTGACGATAGTCACCGGGCTGGTCGTTGGTGCCGATGAACCACATGTTGGGGTCGTTCAACCGGGTCTTGAGGATGTTCAGCACCGGAATCGCGACACGCTGGCCGGTGCCCGGGCCGCGGTTGGACTGGCGGATGTCCGGGCGCCCCGGCTCTTCCAGCCGCTGCAGCAGGCCCAGTGCGTTAGGCAGGCCGGTTTCCGGGAAGGTGGTATTGATGTTGCGGCCACCGCGTTCAAACACGCGAAAGATGTCGGCCGGGGGCACGACTTCCCACGCGGGCAGCGGCGCCAGTTGGCCCAGTGCACCCTTGCGCTTCATTTCCTCTGTAGGCGGAACCAGCGGCGTGATCGCTGCCGGCTTGCCGTCGCGGGTGTAGGCCTCGCCAAGGATGTAGCGCTTGTAGGGCAGGATACCGTTGTTGTACGAGGCACCACCCCAGAGCATCGCGCTGGTAGCCATGATGCTGCGCTTGGCTGCCTCGATGATCGGCTGGTGGCAGGCACCACAGGCCTCATCGGCAATGCGCAGATCGCTGGGATTGATGAAGCGAACGAACTCCGGCGCCTCATCGTTCAGCCAGGCGTAGGTGCGCTCGGGATTGCGTGATTTCGGGTAGTCCCAGCGCTCCACATAGCGGGGCAGCACGTGAGCCTGTTCCATCGCGCTGAAATAGGAGGGTTCGTAGCTGCGGGATTCGCCATGACCCTTATCGTGGCCAGCGTAGCCTTCGTCGTGACTGGCCTCTATCAACGGCACGCCATCGAAGCCTTCCGGCTTCCAGACCGTTGCATCGCCGCCGTGACAGTCGGTGCAACCGAGCACCACCGCGGCCGAGGCGTGCATGGTCTTTTCATCGGTACCCGCATGACAGCTCAGGCAGCCCTCGCTCTTGGCGTCGGCCTGCTCCCAGGTCTGCGAGTGTGGCGCCGCGGGCGCCGTCTGATATTCACGCGAGACCGGCTTCTCGTACTCCGCGGCCGTGCCGGGAAGTGCGAAAAGTGCCAGCGCGGACGCTGCTGTCACTGCAATGAGCCTTGTACTTTTCATGCCTGCCACTCCGCAGCACCGCCAGTGACGCTGCTTCAGTAGGTGAAGATAAAGTTGCCCAGGACCGAGTAGTAACGGTCATCGTCGCCGTAAAGATCTGCCAGCCCGCTGCCCGGATCGAGCACCGCACCGGACAGCCGGACGACGATGTTCTGGGTCATGAACGGGCGCCAGATCCAGGCCAGCGACAGATCGGTACCCAGCGAGCGGTCTATCGGCCCCTGGTTTCGCGCAAGTTCCAGCACCGCGGTGTCATCGAACCAGTAGCGGTTCAGATTGACCGATACCCGCGACTTTGGCGTCAGGTCGAAATCCGCGCCGATGCCAACCAGCCGAATACCCGGATTGTCGAAATTCGATTGCCCCAGTTCCTTGCTCGAGCGCAGCGCAGGCAGGATGCTGTTGCGACCAGCCAGGGTGACGCCGCCGCCGCCGACAAAAGGCAGGTTCTGGCGTATCCAGTAGCTGGTGTCACCGCCAGCGAAGAGCGGATTTTCGAAGATGGCGTCAAAGCCGTTGCTTTCACCGTCGAAGGGGTCGCTGTCGCCGCTGGCCCACAGCAGCGACAGGCGCGGCCGGATCCAGTCGAAATCACGCGACAACTCCAGCGCGGCGAAGCCGGCCCGGACATTGGTTTCGCGCTCGATGAAGACGGCGTCGTTCTTGCCATGAGCGTAATAGAAGCTGCCGCTGATGTTGAGCCAGTCGATCTTGCCGTCGACGTTGTAGCCAAGATAATAGACCGTGTACTCGCGCGGTTTCTCCAGACCCAGTGAGGCTGGCCGGGCGATGAATCCGTTGTCATCGAAGAAGAACTTGGTGTCACGGTTGCGGTTGTAGAGGAAGGTCCACTGCGAGGTCAGGCCGAGAAAGCCGAAATCCTGCCAGTAGTAGTTGGCAATGAAGGTGTCGTCATCGCGCAGGCCGGCCTCGATATCGTTCAGGCCTGAATTGGTGTCCTTCTCGACTCGTCGGAACCATGCCAGGTTGTACTGTCTGCGATTGTTGTCGCGGTTGCCGAACAGGCGCACGCCCATCTGCAGGTCCTGGAACAGGAACCCGCGGAAGTCGCTGGAAAAGGGCTGGATGCCGATACGGATCGCGTCGAAGTCGTAGCGCGAACTGACATCGGTCAGATGGCGGTCAATGAAGGCTTCCTGCACCGCGAGGAAGCCGTCGATGCGGGTATTGCCGCCGCGCGGATCGATTTCCAGGGCGCGCACATCGTCGACGTCGACCCGGTTGTAGTTGAAGGCCAGGGTCAGCCGATATTCCCACTCGGGCGGCTTGAACACCGTGTCGCCCTTGAAATAGATGATGCCGGCGAGCAGGGTGGAGGCGAAGATGGTCTGGTCCGGGCCGCTGAAGATATCGAAGGCGCCGGGATTGAGGCTGGCCTGTGGGCCGACCGGCGTCGGCACGCTGCGCGGTTCCATGATGGTGTCGGAAATCGCCAGCAGCGACAGGAACCAGTCGTCGCCGTGGATCGGTTTGTCACCCTTCCACACGTTCTGGTTGTAGGGGTCGTACCAGGGGAACTTGAAGCCGAGCGATTCCATGATGCGCCAGCGGTCGGGCACCGGGATGAATTCGCCCACCGCGTCGATTGGCGCCGGATCGACATTGTCCGGATTGATGATTTCACGCTCGCGGCGCTCGGGTACCGGATGGCCGGGTCGGCGCCGCGGAATTTGACTGCTGTCCGGATCGTACAGATAGGCCGGCAGGCTGCTCATGCTTTGTACCAGCAGATCATCGGCGGAAAAAGCCAGGCTCTGGGCTGGCGCATAGAGCACGGCTGTGAGTGCGGCCGACAGACATAGGCTTCTCATCTCACAGGCCCTCACAGACATTTTGTTCATTGGAGTTCAGGAACGGCGCTTGCGGACACTGGACGTAGCGCAGGCGGGCGCCGCGGGGCACCAGATTGTCGGCGCGGATGCCCTTTGGCGCATTGTTGACCGAGCCGTTCAGCGCCACGCCTGCGTTGTGCAGGCCGAGGAAGGACACCATGTCGTCCTGGTCGATCCCGTCGCCGGAAACGCCGATGCCGCCAACCAGGTTGGTGCCACGATAGATCGGCACACTGCCGGGGAAGATCTGGATGCCGTTGGGCAGTCGCGGCAGCGTCGTGCACTGGCCGCGGCCGATGTCCGGCAACGGCACCGGGTTGTCCGCGGTTGGCTTGGGCGCGAACAGCGCGTCGCCGATGAACAGCGCCACCCCCTCGCGGGTCTGCACGTTGGTGCCGTCGAGCTGGCTGGCCAGGCTGGCTTGATTCAGATAGTGAGCGACGTGCTGGGCGAGTTGGTTGTAGACCAGATCGAGCTGGATACCGTCGGAGAACGGGCTCCACTGCGCGAACGGCCGTGAAAAGGGGCCGTGCTCGGTGCCGAGGATGCCGTCGGGATAGAACGGCCGCGACAGATTGCCACCGGCACGATCGGAGAAGGCCACCGCGCCGTCGCCGAGGGCGCCGGGCAGACCCAGGAAGCTGCGCAGCCGGCTCACATAAGCATCGATCGGGCTTTGGCCGACGACGCTGAAGACCACCCCGCGAGATGGATCGACCCCAGCGTTCAGGAATACCGCCGGCGGCAGCGACTGCAGATCCGCCGCGGCAAAGGCGCCGGAATAGAAGACCGCCGTGCGCGCCTTTTGCAACGACACCTCGGTACCGAACACCGGTGCGTCCCGGGTGCGAGCGAAGGCGAGCACCGCGCCATTGGTGTCGACGACCGAGATGCTCACCCGCGCCTGCGTGCTCAGCGGACGCCGGATCTGCGCCCGCGCCCGGTTGGCAACTTTCAGCGCTTCGCGCAGGATGACCTCGGCCTCGGTCGCCGTCAGCGCCGCAGCGCCGTCGGTGCCTGCGCGCGGCGGATAGCGGTTCTGGTTGTTCTCATCGACCAGGATGAATGCGTCTTCGGCGGAGAAGAACTGGGTGTCGGCACGAAATCCGGAGGCCGGCGTGCCAAAGGCCGTGCCGGGCACGATCTGGCCGTCGAAATAGGCCGGGACCGGGATCTGTCGGCCGATGCTGCCATTGACGGCCGCGTAGCTGCCGCTGCCGGGCGCGCTGGCCAGGTTGTCGAAACCGACGTCGCTGAAGCGGAAGACCTTGCCGTCGACCGTGATTCGGTCGGCGCGGCGGTCGAGCGGGGCGGCAAAGCCGAACGTGGCCGCGGTGGCAATCAGCTCATCGACATTACGGTCGGTGTCGCTGATGACCAGATCCAGCCCGTAGATCGCGTCGGCCGCGACGCCGACGCCGCCGATCGGCGTACCGTCCCTATACAGCGGTAGCCCGCCGGGATCGGCCGACAAGCCCAGCGGCGAGCGCTTGGGACCGAGACCCTCGTCCTCCAGCCGCTGCGACATGTCCGAGCACGGTAGCTGACTGAACTGGACCCCGAACAGCGGCCCGGCTGGGGCATTGAACTCGCCCGGGTTGAAATGTTCCTGCACGATCTGATTGGCCGTGCGGGTCGTGAAGGCATTGCCCTCACTGGACAGGTAAGCGCCGGTGATCGCCTTGGCGATGGCCGCCAGTTCGGACGGTACGGCCAGATTCTCCAGCCCGCCGGTGACCCCGCGCTCGCTGGTGATGGTCACCAGATCCCTGGCGCCGCTCATCCGGAACACGGCCAGCACGTTGCCGACGCGGTCGACTACCGCGATCGTCGCGGCGACACCGTTGGCCTGGGCCTCACTGACGCCCTGGGCGATGATCTGCTCGATCTCGGCCACGCTGAGCTTGCTGCCGGCGGTCACGCAACTGCCGGTGCAGCCGATATCGCCGGGTGTGCTGTTGGGCGGCGGCGGTGCGGTACCGATGGGATCGCCACTCGAGCCTCCGCCGCTGCAGGCCGGAAGTACTGCCGCAACGGCGAGCGCCATCGCGAGTTGTCGAAGTTTCGGCATCATCCTCAACTCCCCAGAAATCGTTGTCCGGCGCATCCTGAACGGGTCGGGGCGCAGGCGGATCATAGCTCAGCGGCCTTGCGCAGAGGTTGATCGTATTGATGAAAACCATGGCAGGCGATGCAGGTTGACGACAGATAGTTGCCATCGGGGTGCTCGCCGGCGTGGCAGGTCTGGCAGTTGCTGATGTCCGGTATCAGCACATCGGCACTGGATCCGGAACCGCCGGTCGGATCCTGTGCGGTCGGGCCGGCCGCATGGCAGTCGGCGCAGTCCATCGTCAGGTGTTTGGCGTGGGTGAAGCGCGACTTCTCGAACCAGACTCCAGCCACCCGCACTGGTGCGATGATCCACGGCCCCTTCTCGGCCTCCGGCTCCACCGTGACGGTGTGGCAGACCGTGCAGGCGCGGCCCAGGAACAGTGATTCGGTAACCTGTCGGGCCTTCTGGCGCGACCATGCCAAGGCCTCGTCCTGCTCCTGCCGGGTCATGCTCTGGCCGGGACGACGGCGCGTGCGCACCGTCACCGGCGCGGTGACATCATCGTAGCCACCTTCCAGCGCGCGCTTGCTGTAGAACTCGTCGAGCGTGTAGAGCACTTCCGGAACCCGGCCGTGCGGCACCTGCCGGTCCGGGAACTGGCGGTCAAAGTCGAGCCGGTGACAGTCTTGACACATCGCTTCGAAATTGACCGGCTGCATGATCGCGCCGCCGGCATCGGGCACATGGCAGCTGGCGCAATCGAGCACCCGCCGACCATCGGGCGTGCTCAGGCCGTCGGTATTCAAATGGACGTTGTGGGGGAATTTCAGGCCGCTGTTCTCGACCAGCGGGGTCGAGTCCATGCTGACCCGACGTGGGCTGTAGGTGCCCTTGTCATCCCAGGCCGGCAGGTTGACCATGAATTGCGGGTGCTGCTTCTGGAAATCGCCGACGTCGGCCAGCTTGCTGGCGCCATGAGTGCGTTCACTGAGATTCTGATGGCAGTCCGAGCACAGCGGTTGGTCGGTGCGCACCAGACCATCGGCGCCATTGTGGTCGCGATGGCACCAGGCGCAGCGGGCCTCTGCCAGTTCGAACATCGGGAAGGTGCTCTGGTCGGCGTGGGCCAGGGTGGCCTTGTGGCATTCGATGCATTTGTCGTCCTGCACCACTTCGAAGGGCGTGCCGTGACACTCCAGGCAATCGCGGCCAAAAAAATGATGCGGTGCTCCAATCTCGCCGGCCAGCCAGATGCCCTGGCCGAAGGTGTTGCTGCCCTTGAGGAGTTCGGCCAGCGGCGGCTGGAAGTGCGCCAGTACCGGCAATAGCAGGCCAAGAACGGCAAACAGGCCGAACAGGCCCCACGACAGTCCGCGCTTGCTCAACCCGGCTTCGCGCAGGCTGGTCGGCAGGCGCGCGGCTTCGGCGCGGGTCTTCTGCTCTTCCTTGTCGATCGGGCCGACTTCGACCGCGGCTTCATAGTCCTTGGGTGGATCGACGATGGTGATGCGGGTGTTGCCAATCTCGATCGCCGCGCCGGAGCCGACGGTCGCATTCTGCTCGATCTGATCGTTGATCCGCACGCCGGCGTAAATCAGGGACTCGACCCGGTACTTGCCGCGGCCGATGGCAATCACCCGGGCGTGCTCGAGCGCTGCGCGCATGTCCGGCAGGAAGATGGCCTGATTGGTGGCCCGACCGATGGTCAGGATTTCACCGAAGTGGATTTCTTCCTCGTACTGGATCGCACCCTTGCCGCGCTTGAGTACCCTGCGTATGAGCCACTTCATGAAAAACGCCCCCTGCTCGCCTGCCCGACCACGCCCCGGCGCATGACCACTACCAGTAGAAGAATACGGAAACGACGTGTGCCGTCAGGGCCGCCAGCAACCCGATCGACAGCGGCACATGCACATACAGCCAGATCTCCATCAGCGCCTGTAACTGTACGTCGCGTGCGACCCGACCGGCGAGGGTGCGCTTGCGCGCCAGCAGGTCGATCAGCCGCCGCAAGTTCTCGTTCTTCTTGCTCGTCGTGCTGGCCAGGAAGTCGACCATCATCACCATCGTCTGACTGCTGCCGCTGGCGCCCTCGCCGGTCGCGACTGCCTGCTTGAGTTTGGCCAGCGCATCATCGGAGGCATCGCGGGCGGTCAACTGTTTCCAGACACTGCCACCCAGGCGGGTGCGCTGGATCGATTGCAGCACCGCATCGTGGATGCTCTTGTCCACCGTGTCGGCCAGTTGCAGCGCCGCCTGATCGATTTCGGCGATTTCCTGCAGCATCGCGCCACGGCTGCTGTTCTGCTGGTTCTGGGTCATCAGCGACGGGTAGCGCAGGTAGGCGTAGACACCGAAGAAGCCGCTGAATATCACCAGCAGCATCAGCACGAAGGCATAGGTATGGATGTTCCAGCCGAACTGGAAGCCGCTGTGCAGCAGACTGATCAGGATCAGCGTGGTTCCCAGATAGATGTGCCCGGACAGCCAGCCCGCGACGCTGCCGCTGTTGCTCTTGTAGCGGCGCTTGCGGATGCCGAACCAGAGCAGCCAGAGGATCAGCAGGGCGCCGATGGTGCCAAGGGTGTAGCCCAGCCAGGACCCGCCATTGGGGGCGCCGATGGGATCGTGCCAGATGTATGCGACCAGAGCGCCCAGGCAGAGCAGGATCGCGGCCCAGAAGTAGCGATAACCGCCGTAGTTGAGGATGGTCTGATGCATGTCGGACTCTTCAGCAGGCTGGTTGCAATTAGAAAGCTGGGCGCGATTCGAAAGCTGAGGGTGATTCGAGCAGGGGCGGCATGGCGTCGGTCAGCGTCGGGCGAAGGCGTACTGCGGCAGTTCCTCCGGACTGATGCGCAAGGCCGCGCCGGTGGGGCAGGCACGCACACAGGCCGCTCCGCCTGGCAGGTCCTTGCACATGTCGCACTTGACCGCCTTCTTGCCGCTTTCCGACTTCTGGTCATACGGCGCCTCGCCCGGACCGGGGCCGGCCCCGAACAGCAGCCACTGGATCAGCCCGGGCTTGCTGGCCTTCTTGGCCGCCATGTGGATCACGCCGTACGGACAATTGCGTTGGCAATTGCCGCAGCCGATGCAGTTGTCGGCGATGTAGACCTCGCCATTGGGCGCGCGGTGGATCGCGTCGGGTGGGCAATCCTTCATGCAGTGCGGATGCTCGCAATGCCGGCATGAGGTCGGGACATGGACATTGGCAAAGGTCGGGCCGGCTTCGCGCTTGAGTCTGGAGGTACCCTTGTGGGTTTCGGCGCAGGCCTTCTCGCAATTATCGCAGCGCACGCACAGCGCTTCGTCGATCAGCAGTACGTCGGTGGCCTCACCGATGCCCTGACCGACCAGGAAGGAGATCACATCGCCGCCGCTGCCGGCGGCCTGCATCGAGATGTTTTGTGCGGTGCGCTGCTTGTATTCCTGCTGCAGCCGCAGCTTCAGCGTCGGGGCGGCGTCGACCAGACGCTGGAAGGCTTCGCGCTCGATCCGGATGGTTTCGGTCTTGACCGCTGCCTTTGCGGTCGCGGTGCGCTTACTTTCGCCGAGCAGCGCCATCTCGCCGACGTAGTTGCCGGCCGGCACGTAGGACAACACCACCTCGCGGCCACCAATCGAGCGCGAGATCGTCAATGAGCCGATCCGCACCAGATGCAGGCTGTCCCCCTCCTCGCCCTCGTTGAACAGCGTCTCGCCGGCACGGAACTGCTGCAGTGATGCGCTTCCGACCACTTCCTTGAGTCGCTCGGGTGCCGCATCCTCGCCGAAGCGGCCGCGAATGACGCGCTCCATGAAGCACTGGTCGACCAGTTGCTTGACCGCCGCAACCGAGTTGATCAGCTTGTTCATCGAGCGCCGCGGCGTCTCGATCAGCACGCAATCCTTGCCTGCCACCACGGTGGCACTGCGACGTCGACCGGAGATCAGGCTCATCTCGCCAAAGAACTCGCCCGGAAACAGCGGCAGCCGGCGCGAGCCTTCCTCGTCCAGGAACACCTCGGCGCCGCCGGAGACGATCGAATAGAAGCTGTTGGTGTAGTCGTTGCGCTCGAAGATGGGCTGGCCCGCCTTGGGGCAGCGCACGTCCGAGTCGATCATGAATTCGCGCAGCTGCAAGGGCGTGATCTGGGCCAGCAGCGGCACCGATTCCTGCACTCGCGCGAGTGCCGCGGCGACCGTCGTGAAGCCCGGCATCTTCTCGAACTTGGCTCGCAGCATCGGTTCATCGGCCGGCTCCACGGCGTTGCCGAGGATGTACTCGACGACCTCATAGCCCTGGTTCATCGCCTGCTTGATCAGCGGATAACCGCCGAGCGCACCAACGATGTACAGGCCCTTGACGTTTGACTCATAGGTCGCGCTGATCGCCGGAACCGCCGAAGGGTCCTTGCTCGGGAAGACCACGCCGCAGCCTTCGACGAAGCCGCGCGGTGGATTGGCCCCGAGCCGGGCGATGATCCGGTCGCACAGCACCTGGGCCCGGCCCTTGGGTGTGTTGAGGATCAGCCGGCCCGGCTTTCGACCCACGCTGAGTTGGTCGACGCGCTCGGGTGAGGAGCCGAAATAGCATTCGATCAGCCCGTCGTCGATGGCGCGCGAAATCAGCTTGAGATTGCCTTCCTTGGCGCGGGCGAATTCGTCGCGTCGGTTGACGACCACGACCTGGTTCTGCTTGGCCAAGGCGATCGCGTTCTCGATCGCGGCGTCACCGGCGCCGACGACTATGATCGTCTCGGAATCGTATTCGTCCGGATCGTCGAGCTGATACTGCACGAACGGGGCTTCCTCGCCCGGCACACCCATCTTGCGCAGATTGCCCTGCAGGCCGATTCCGAGCACGACAAACTCGGCGCGCAACTTGCTGCCGTCAGCGAGGGTCAGTTCGAAGCCCGGCTCCAGCGGGGTGATCTTGGTGACTTCGGCGTTGTAGCGAATGTTGACCTGACACTCCGCCATCGCCTTGTCCCAGGCATCCAGGATGGCCTCGCGACTGCCGGCCTCGAAGGGCGCGTCCGAACGCAGCGGCAGCGCGTCCGGCTCGGCCATGACGTGCTTGCCCTTCTGATACTGGAAGATCGTGTTCGACAGCTGCGCCGAGGCCTCCAGCAGCACATGCGACACCCCGTGCTTGGCCGCCCGTGCCGCCGCGCTCTTGCCGCCCGGTCCCGATCCGACAATGGCGATCTTGACCTGTTCGGCCATTAGCTCTCCCCCGGTTGTCCATCCAACGCCCCGGTCTAGTGTAGCCCATGCGCACTTGGGGGCAACGGGTTGTTCACAATTGGCTGAGGGCTGAGGGCGTGTAGAGCAGGGCTGAGGGCTGAGGGCTGAGGGGTCAGGAAGAGCAAGAGCCAACGCTCACCTGAGGCAGGCGGCTCTTATGCGCCCTGCCTGTGCCTGTGGGACCTGGCTCGCTGCGGTTCGCTGATCTCACCGACATCCCACGCGCACCGCGAGGCTCTTCATGCTCCTGCTCTTCTGACCCCTCAGCCCTCAGCCCTCAGCCCTACTCGATCAGCCCTCAGCCCAAGGCACCAATCGCCCTGCCACCAGCCAATGCGCGTTATGATCCGGTTCTCACCAGTTTCGCGGGCCTGCGCACGATGTCTGGCAGTGAATATGCCTTGATCCAGGCCGGTCTCCCGGTCAAGCAGCGGCCGGGGCGGGATTCCTTTCCTTCCACCGGGCGGGCGGTGCGGTTGTGGATCGAAGCCTTGCCGCTTGCCAACAGCGGCGCCACGGCGCGGTTGCTCTACAACGGCATCAAGGAACTCAACCAACTGGAGGTCGACGCCGGTCAGCGGCTGGAAATCCTGGAACAGATGCGCAAGCCGATGGCGACCGTGGCGGCAAGCATGGAGCGGCACGTCATCAACCAACCGTTGCCACTGCCGGCGCAGAAGCGGCAGATCGGTACCGTAATCCGGGACTTTCATCGCACGCTCGCCGATGGCTATCGCATCTGTGTGGCCGACCTGTGCGCGCCGCGCGGCGCGGTGCCCTTTTTGAAGGGCAAGACGGTCGCGCTGGCGTTGACCCGCGCCCTCACCCATCTGTCGGCGCTGTTGTCCAAGTGCTATCTGATCTACAGCGAAGTGCCGGGCGGGATATGGCAGCAGGCCCATCAGCTGATGGCCTTCGCGCGCAGCCAGTCACTTCAGGACAAGGCGATCAGCGATCCCCAGATGGCGGGGATACCGCTGAGCGCCGAGGCGGTTTATCTGCAGGCGCTGTTGCTCAGCATCGCCAATCCTTACCGGTTGACCCAGAAGGAGATCGTCGATCTGGAAGGCGTGGCACTGATCTGGTCGGCCCATTGCACGCTGCGTGTCGATGGCCGCGGTGAAGGCCACTTCCTGATCGACCCGGAGGCCGATACGCCACCGCTGGTGGATCGTCAGCAGGAAGGCAGCTACTGGCGGCTGGATACCGCCGGTTTGGTCAAGCATGCGCAGGCCAGCATCAGCCTGTGCAGCAACCTGGACACGATGGTCACTGCGCGGTCGCGACTGGGGCAGAGTCCTGGCGCGCTCAGTGCCGGGGTGCTGGCGCGCCTGATCAGCGCCTGGGACTTCAGCGGCGACCGGACCCAGGCCCGATTGCCGGCGGGCTATCCGATGGACGCCTCGCTCGGCCTGCACTCGGCCCATCAATTGATCGCCGAAGGGTTGGACTTCAATGAGTTCGTGCGCCAGCTCAGTGGCGGCGGCATCGAGCTCAGCGACCGAGAGCGGGCCGCGGCCTGGGCCCAGGCCTCCAATGAACTGGCACGGCCGATAGTGCTGCAGTCGCGCGTGCTCGATCAGAGTCTGGGGGGCTACAAGATCCGCTGGGAGGATGCCGAAGCGCTCAAGGCCCGGGTTGGCGAACTGGTGGCGCTGTCACCGCCGGCCGAGCCGGATGAGCCGCGGGACTGGCTGATCGGTGTGCTGCGCTGGCTCAAGGGCGGCGCCGGCAACTCGCTGGAAGCCGGGGTGCAACTGCTCAGCCGCAATGCCGAAGCGGTCGCCGTGCGCATCGTCAGTCGCGGCGATTCCGGCTCGGTGATCCATCGTGGATTTTTGCTGGTGCCGCTGGACCAGTCCGACACCGGGGCGAGTCTGCTGGTGCCGGCGCTGGTCGAGACCGACGATGAGCTGGAGATCCTGCGCTTGCCCGATCCGATGGGGATGGAAGAGCGCGAACTGTGCACGCCGATCGAGGAACTGCGGTTGACCGAAAACAGCGGTGCCTACAAGCAATTCGAGTACGCCGTGAGCGGGGGCCAACTGCAAACCGATCCGGACGAGGACAACAACCTCAATCCGGATGAACTGGACGAGGTCTTCTCCACCGTATGAGGCGTGTCACCCGGCAGGTCCTGATCGATGGGGTGGCCGTAGGCGGCACGGCGCCGATCGTCGTGCAGTCGATGACCAATACCGACACCGCCGACATCGAGGCCAGCACGCGGCAGATCGCCCAGCTCTGGCGGGCCGGCTCGGAACTGGTGCGACTGACTGTCAACAATGCCGAATCGGCCGCCGCGGTGCCACATATCCGCGACCGGCTGGCGCGAATGAACGTGCGCGTGCCGCTGATTGGCGATTTCCACTACAACGGCCATCAGCTGCTGGCGGACGAACCGGCCTGCGCCGAGGCCCTGGCGAAATACCGCATCAATCCGGGCAACGTGGGCTTCGGCGCCAAGCGCGACCGCCAGTTCGCCGCGATCATCGAGACCGCCCTGCGCTATACCAAGCCGGTCCGCATCGGCGTCAACTGGGGCAGTCTGGATCAGAGCCTGCTGGCCCGCCTGATGGACGAGAACGCCGCCCTGGCGGTGCCGCGTGAGGCGGCCGCGGTGGTTCGCGAGGCGTTGATCCGCTCGGCCACCGAC
>JBGTIE010000480.1:0-5364 GCA_041745855.1 Lysobacterales bacterium
ACTGGCCACTGGAACTGCTCTACCCAGCCCTCCACCGATCCTTCAACCGAACATAGTTCCCCGCCGAATAATGCAACCACTCGATCTCTCGCTCGCTGAGCTTGCGCACGAAACGGGCCGGGTTGCCGACCCACAGGCTGCCGGGCTCGATCTGTTTGCCGGGGGAGACGACGGCGCCGGCGCCGATCATGCAGTGCTCACCGACAACGACGCCGTCGAGCAGGATCGCGCCCATGCCGATCAGGCAGGCGTTGCCGACGGTGCAGGCATGCAGGATCGCCTTGTGGCCGATCGTGACCTCGCTGCCGATCAGCAACGGTCGGCCGCCTGGCGTGTACGGGCCGTCGTGGGTGACGTGCAGCACGGCGCCGTCCTGCACGCTGCTGCGGGCGCCGACGCGGATGTGATGGACATCGCCGCGGATCACCGCCTGCGGCCAGACCGACACGTCATCGCCGAGCACCACATCGCCGAGCACGCTGGCCTGCGGGTCGATCCAGCAGCGCTCGCCGAGGGTTGGCATCGTCCCCGCAAAAGGGCGCAGGTTCATCGGGACTCCTCGGCCAGCCACTGTGCGACTTGTGGCGCGTAGTAGGTCAGGATCGCGTCGGCACCGGCACGCTTGCAGCCGAGCAGGGCCTCGAGCACCACCTTGCGTTCATCCAGCCAGCCGTTGCCCGCCGCGGCCTTGAGCATCGCGTATTCGCCGCTGACCTGATAGACCGCCGTCGGCACGCCGAAGCGCTCCTTGACCCGCCGAACGATGTCCAGATAGGGCATGCCGGGTTTGATCATGACCATGTCGGCGCCTTCGGCCAGGTCCAGTTCGATCTCGCGCAGCGCCTCGTCGCTGTTGGCCGGGTCCATCTGATAGGTGCGCTTGTCCGCCTTGCCCAGGCTGACTCCGGAACCCACCGCATCGCGAAACGGACCGTAGAAGGCGCTGGCGTATTTGGCCGAATAGGCGAGGATGCGGGTCAGCGGATAGCCGGCCTGCTCCAGTGCCGCGCGCAATGCACCGATGCGACCATCCATCATGTCCGACGGCGCCACCATGTCGGCCCCCGCGGCAGCGTGGCAAAGCGCCTGCTTGATCAGTACCTCGACGGTTTCGTCGTTGAGGACGTAGCCGCTTTCGTCGATCAATCCGTCCTGACCGTGCGAGGTGTAGGGATCGAGCGCGATATCGGTGATCAGGCCCAACTCGGGATGGGCCGCTTTCAGCGCCCGCAACACCCGCGGCAGCAGCCCGTCCGGATTCCACGCTTCCTCGGCAAGCGGAGTCTTGCCGGCCGGATCGAGCACCGGAAACAGCGCCAACGCAGGAATTCCGAGCGCCACCGCGCGCTCGGCCTCACTCCGCAGCAGATCCAGCGACAACCGCGCGACCCCGGGCATCGAAGCCACCGGCTCGCGCCGGTTCTGTCCCTCGCAGACAAACAGCGGCCAGATCAGATCGTCGCAGCTCAGACGATTCTCGCGCATCAACCGACGCGAAAACTCATCCCGCCGCATCCGCCGCAGCCGGGTGTGGGGATAGGACATTGGGGGTACCTGATGGTTTGAGGGGTCCGTGGATTGTAGCCAGTGGGGAAGGGCGAGGGCACAGGGCCCAGGGCCCAGGGCCCAGTGGGACAGGATGGACTGACGTGCCCTTGCAGAGTAAGTAAGCACGCCTTGCCGGTTGCGATCCGAGCTGATGTCTCCGCGCCGGTTCGGAGCACTGCTAGCGGTCGGATCGTACTCGTACTCAGCATCGCGGTACTCGTACTCGTACTCGGCTTTTTCGTCAGACTCGGCCCAGGGTTAGTACTTTCGAGAACTGAAGAGCCGGCAAGATGCCGGCACACCCGGGACGAGCCGCAAGCCTTGCCGACTTGGCGCTGCCATCGCGCCTGATTCGAGTACGAGTACCGTTGCACTGAGTACGAGTACGATCAAACGCGGCAACGACCTCAGCCAACGTCAGCTTGAATCGCACGCCCACCGGCCACTGGAACTGCTCTTCCTCCCCCGTCCGCGCTAAGCTTCGCCCTTCGCATCTCGGGCTGGCCCGAATGACCGGTATCGTTCTAGTCGAGCGCTCGTCGGCGCTCAGTCATCTGCTGCAGCGCACGCTGACGGCGGCGCGGCTGAATGCCGACCAGCACTTCACCAGCTATCAGGAACTGCTTGCGCTGCTTGATGATCCGGCTGCGCGTGCCAGTCTGCGGCTGCTGTTGCTCGGCGCGCCGCAACGCAGCGGGCCGGACTTCGAAGTCGTGCTCGTGCGCCTGCTCGCGGACGAGGCGCAGTCGCTGCCGGTGCTGCTGCTGACGCATGAACGCAATGACCAGTTGAACGAGTGGCTCAGCCGCCGGCGCGAGACCAGCTTGCTGTTGTGGACCAATTTTTCGCGCATCCCGGCGCTGATCCGGCAGTACCTGCCGGACGAGCGACGCGCCGCGATCAAGGCCGAGGGCGAGTCGGGCGAACGCCATTTTTCCCTCCGTGTGCTGTTCGTCGACGATTCCCAGAGCGTGCGTTTCGCCTATCGACAGATGCTCGCCAACCATGGTTTCGATGTCGAAGTGGCCGCCAATCTGGCCGAGGGGCTGCAGAAGGCACTGAGCGGATCGTTTGATCTGGCGATCATCGACTACTACCTCCCGGACGGCACCGGCGACGAGTTGTGTCGGCGCCTGGCCGAGCACAGCGAGACCCGCGATCTGCCGATAGCCATCATCACCGGCAGCTACAAGGACAACATCATCAAGCGCTGTCTGGACGCTGGCGCAGTCGAGTGCATGTTCAAGAACGAGGTACTGGAACTGACCCTGGCGCGGATCAAGGCGCTGGCGCGGGCGATCGAGACGCAGAAAGCGGTGGTCGCAGATCGACAACGGCTCGACGGCATCCTCGCCTCGGTCGGCGACGGCGTTTACGGCGTCGATGTCGAGGGTCGGCTGAGCTTCATCAACCCGACCGGCCTGCGCCTGCTCGGTTACAGCGATCAGGACGAATTGCTCGGCAAGCGCGCGCACGAGATGCTGCACTACGCTCAGAGTGACGGAGTGCGGCAGGAAGAGACCGAATCGGCGCTGGGGCAGTCCTATGCCAACGGCAAGGCGCTGGCGAGTGTGGAAACCGTGTTCTGGACCCGGCCGGGCCAACCGCTGCCGGTCGAATGCAGCGTCGTTCCGCTGAAGATCAACAACCAGCGCGACGGCACGGTGGTGGTTTTCCGCAACATCTCCGAGCGCAAGAGTGTCGATCAGTTGCGCTGGGAGATGATGCACGATCCGCTGACCGGGGCTTCGAACCGCCGCTTTCTTACCCAGGCCCTCGGGCTGGAAATCGGCAAGCGGGCCGAGCGCGGCGGCTATTCCTCGCTGCTGCTGGTCGACCTGGACCGCTTCCGGCTGATCGAGGAGCAGGGTGGTCGACCGCTGTCGGACCGCATCCTGGCAGAGGTGGCGGCGCGGCTGAAGGAACGCCTGCGCGAAGGTGACGTGCTGGCGCGGCTGGAGGACGACCATTTCGCGCTGCTGCAGTCGGGCATCCAGTTGGACAATCTGTATTCGCTGGCCGAGGCGGTGCGCGAACAAGTCCAGCTGATCCGCTATCCGATGTATGGCAAGCCGCAGCAACTGTCGGCCACTGTCGGTGTGGCGGTCATCAGCGCCGACACGCCGAGCGCCGAATACGGTCTGGAACATGCCCGACTGGCCTGTCAGAACGCCAAGCGCCGCGGCGGCAATCAGGTTCAGGTCTATGTCGCCGACGCCGATCAGCGAATCGCGCGGGAACTCGATTCGGGCTGGATCGCGCGCTTCAAGGAGGCGCTGGACGAGGACCGCTTCCTGCTGCTGACCCAGCCGATCGTGCCCAGCCACAGCGCGTCATCGCACCCGCAGATCTATGAGTTGCTGATCCGGATGCAGAACCGCGATGGCGAGTTGATCGGCCCGGGGGTGTTCGTGCCGCTGGCAGAACGGGTCGGTCTAATGGACAAGATCGACCTGTGGGTACTCGATCAGGCGCTGCGCCAGCTCAAGGCGCTTGGCGACGAGTCGGGTGTGGCTTTCACGATCAACCTGTCCAATCTGACCGTGCAGGATCCGGGCGTGCTGCGGCTGATCGAGGAGCAGATAAAAGCCTCCGGCGTCGATCCGAAGCGGATCATCTTCGAGGTGACCGAGACCTCCGAGATCGCCAGTCTGCATTCGGCGCGGCGCTTCATCCAGACCTTGAAGACCATCGGCGTGCGCTTCGCGCTGGACGATTTTGGTACCGGCTTCAGCTCGATCTCGCATCTGAAGCATCTGCCGGTCGATTTCGTCAAGCTCGAGGGCAGCCTGATCACCGATCTGGAAGAGTCCGATCGAGACAAGACGATGATCAGCTCGCTGGTCGGGCTCGCCCACGCGCTGGAACTGCAGGTGATCGCCGAGCATGTCGACACGGCGACCTCGCTGAGCTGGCTGCGCGATTGCGGCGTCGACTACGTGCAGGGTCATTTCCTCGGCGAGCCGCAGGCGATCGAGCAGACCGAGTTCGTCCGTTCGCAGGCGGCCTGAGGCTTGAAGGCGGTTCGACTGCCCGGTCCCGCGCTGGCCTGGGCGCTCAGTCCGCTGATGTTGCTGCTGGTCTTCCTCGCCGTCGGCCCACTGTTCACCCCCTTCGATGCGATCACGCCGGACTGGGGTGTGGCCTGGCAAGCGCCGCAGCTGGCCAGCGCGCATCCGCTGGGCACCGATGCGATCGGTCGCGATGTGCTCGCCCGCACCGTCCTCGGCGGTCGCTGGTCGCTGCTGGTGGCACTGATCGCGGCCTTCGCCGGCGCCCTCTTCGGTGGCATCTATGGCGCGATTTGCGGCTATGCCGGTGGCTGGATCGACGTGCTCGGAATGCGTCTGGTCGATGCCCTGACCGGCGTGCCGCTGCTGCTGGTGGCAGTTGTCGTGATCACCGTCCTGGACCCGGGCATGCTGACGTTGGTGCTGGTCATTGCCAGCTATCTGTGGCTGGACGTGGCGCGGCTGCTGCGGGCCGAAACGGTGCGTCTGCGGCAGCGCGAATTCCTGCTCGCCGCGCGCCTGGTCGGGATCTCGCGCTGGCGCCGATTCGCCCATCATTTGACTCCGCATCTGCTCGGTCCGTGGTTGCTGGCGCTGACTCTGGCGGTGCCGCATGCGGTGCTGATCGAATCTTTCCTTTCATTTCTGGGGCTGGGGCCGGGTGAGGCGGTCGGCAGCCTCGGCAGCCTGCTCGCCGAGGGCGCGCAGGATCTGGAGCTGGCGCCGTGGCTGTTGCTGGCGCCTACCGCGGTTTTGTTGCTGCTGTTGGGCGGCTTGCGCGCGCTGGCCTTGCTGCTGGAACAGC
>JBGTIE010000481.1:0-1701 GCA_041745855.1 Lysobacterales bacterium
GCAGCGCGCGGGACTCGTTGCAGGCTTTGCAGCAGTGCTGCGCCGAGACCGGTGCGCAGATCCACAGCGTCGGTGGCCGCTACTACGCGATGGATCGCGATAAGCGCTGGGAGCGCGTGCATCCGGCCTGGCTGGCGCTGACCCGGGCCGAATCCGACTACCTGGCCGAAAACGCGCTGGCGGCGCTGGACGCGGCCTATGCACGCGACGAGAACGACGAGTTCGTCAAACCCACCGTCCTTGCCGGCGCGCAGCCGATGGTCGATGGCGACAGCCTGATCTACATGAATTTCCGCGCCGATCGCGCGCGCCAGCTCAGCGCGGCGATTGCGGTGGATGAATTCGGCGGCTTCGAGCGCGGTCGACGCCCCCGGCTGGCGCATTTCGTCACCTTGACCGAGTATTCCGCCGACCTGCCGTCCGAGGTTGCATTCCCGTCGCAGGACCTGCGTCATACCCTGCCGGAATTGCTCGCCGAGCGCGGCCTGCGTCAGCTGCGCATCGCCGAAACCGAGAAGTACGCCCACGTGACCTTTTTCTTCTCCGGTGGGCGGGAAGAGCCCTTTGCCGGCGAGGAACGGATCCTGGTGCCTTCGCCGAAGGTGGCGACCTACGATCTGCAACCCGAGATGAGCTGCCCGGAAGTCACCCGTCGACTGGTCGAGGCGATAGTCTCGGGTGGTTTCGACTTCATCGTCTGCAATCTGGCCAATCCGGACATGGTCGGTCATACCGGCATCTTCAGCGCGGCCGTACTGGCGGTCGAAGCGATCGATCGGGCGCTGGGCGAGTTGCGCGCTGCGATCGAGGCCAGCGGCGGGGCGATGCTGATCACCGCCGATCACGGCAATCTGGAGCAGATGTGGGACCCGAACAGCGGCCAGGTGAGCACCCAGCACTCGACCAATCCGGTGCCGTTGGTGTACCTGGGCCCGACTCCGATGGGGCTGCGCGATGGCGGCAGTCTGCGCGATATCGCCCCGACCCTGCTGCAGCTGTTGGATCTGCCGGTCCCCGAGGCGATGACCGGTCGCAGCCTGCTGCTCGCTTCGGCGCCTTCCTCATAATTTCGCCGACAGCATGAAAAGAGCAACTTGGCTGCCGTTCGATCCGTCGCGGCTGCGCCTGCTTCTGCTGGTTGTGTGCTTTCTGGGCGGCGGCGGGTTGATGGCCGAAGAGCAGCCGGACGAGGCCGAGTTACGCGCCCAGCTCGAGCAACTGCGGGCCGAGCTGGTCCGGATCAAGGCCGAGGTCGAGGATGCCCGCGGCAGTTCCGACCAGCTAAGCCAGGACCTGCAGGCGCTCGACCGGCGGGTCGCGGTCAGCGCCGGCGAGTTGGTCGCGGCGCAGGCCGATGTCGATCGCATCGACGCCCAGATCGTGGCCCTCGAGGTCGAGCAGCAGCAGGTCGACCGTGAACTGCTCGCCCGCCGCGACCAGTTGCGCCTGTTGCTGCGGTCGGCCTATGCCGCCGGCAAGTGGGCACCGCTGAAGCTGTGGCTGGACCAGGACCGCTTCGCCGATGCGACGCGCGCGCTGGGCTATCACCAGTATCTGAAGGATCGCCAACTGCAGCAGCTCGGTGAACTGCGGGCGCTGGCCGCGCGCAAGCTGGTATTGGTCGAAGCACTGGCGGAGCAGCGTTCGGCGGCGCTCGACGCGGTCGATCGGCGCGCCGACCGGCAACTGGCGCTGGAGGCT
>JBGTIE010000482.1:0-2377 GCA_041745855.1 Lysobacterales bacterium
CTCAACCTGCAGCTGTTGATCGTCACCCCGCTGCAGAAGATCCATGTCATCGAGCCCTTTGTCGCGCATGTGGGCTTCGTCAGCAACGAGGACGGGCGGGCGTCGAAGCTTCGGAATCTTTCGATTGCGGAGTACCGGGAGGAGAAGGCGAGACGGGAGGATAAACAAGAGCGGTTTTAGGTTTTAAGTTTTAGTTTTTAGGGGTAGAGCAAGGGCCCAGGGCCCAGAAGCCGCAACCTGGCACGTAGGATGTCGGTGAGAGAAGCGAACCGCATCGTCAGGGTCCAGGGCCCTGCACCAGCTACTCAATCTTGACATCCGCCATGTGCCACCCAACTCGTGTTGGTGCAGGTGCGCTGACCACTGTCGCGTTCGGCGGTCGCAGGGGACGTGTACACGAGTTCCTCTGACGCGCAAGGAGCAGAATAGTGACCAGATGGGTATCACGCTTGGCTGCAATCGCCCTGGCTTTCGGGCTCTCGCTGAGTACTGCCGCTGCGGCTGAATCGAGGGCTGGCAACGCCGCCGTCGACACTGACCTGGTGAACCTCGAACTGGTACGGGAATCGGTCATCAGCACTGTCAAGCGGCTTGAAGAAGTCTATGTATACCCTGAGGTCGCGCGCCGGGTGAGCGAGACCATGATCGAGCGACTAGAGTCCGGCAGCTACGATCATCTGACGACCAGGCAGGAGTTTGCCGAACACATTGGCGCAGAACTGCGCGAGATCAGCGGCGATGGCCATCTGAGCGTCATGCTCGTTGAAGCCGAAAAGGCTCCGACCCATGTGCTGCCGGAGACTGTCGACCGGTTTGCGTTGAACCATGCGTTTGAGAAAGTGGACGTACTAGAAGGCAATATCGGCTACCTGAAGTTCAACAAGTTCTACCTGGATGATGAGGCGGTAGCTGTGGCCGATCATGCGCTCGGGTTCCTGAGCAGCACGGATGCGCTGATCATCGATCTGACCGAGTGCGTAGGCGGCTCACCCGAGCTGGTGCGGCACATGCTGAGCTACTTCTTTGCCGACGAAACCTTGCTCTGGCAGACCATTAATCGCGACGGCGAATCGGTCTACGACGCCCTCTCGACACCCGGCTTGGGCGGTTCGCGCTTCAAGAGCGACTTTCCGTTGTTCATCCTGACCAGCCCCGAGACGGCAAGCGCGGCCGAGCTTTTCACCTACACCTTGCGCAGCTATGGCAAGGCGAAAACCGTCGGTCAGGGCACCATGGGAGTCGCGCACGCGGTCGGTGCGGTCGAGATCAACAAGCACTTCTATGGTCGATTCGCGACATATCGAAACGCCAATCCGGTCACCGGGTCCGATTGGGAAGGCGTCGGTTTGGCGCCGGACACGTCGGCCGCAACGGAGGACAGCATGGACGTGGCGGTCCGTATGGCAAAGGCGGCCCTGGAAGCGCAGTGACCGTCGCACTGCAGCCTCGATGGTCCCGCTCGCGAGAACCGTACCCATTGTCCAGAATCTTTGCGCGGCCACTGTCATCCCGCTCCGACCGCTGTTCAGGCATCACGATCGCAAAGCGGCCCGCTTGGTTCTCGCTCTGGCGTTGCTGTTGCTGTGGCTCTTGCTCTTGACGTAAAACCTGAAACGTAAAACTTGAAAACAACCTTTGCCCTTATCCAGAACCGCTATTGCCCATGCCCCCTTGGTCAACCCCCAGCGAATTTCGAGCCCAGGTCCAACGCTGGTGGGATCGGGGCGAACTGCTGGCTGAACTGGCCGGGGCCGAGTCGCGCTTCCCGCGGCCGCTGAAACTGAAAGGTCCCGGCTCACGGGAGCTGCTCGATCGTTTCGACGAGGCGCGGCGCTGGACGGCGCAGTTGCAGCAGCTGGACTGGCTGCGGCTGGACTGGCGCGAGTTTCGGCATCCGGTCTTCGGTCAGAACGCGCTGCCGGTAGGGGCGAGCATCGCCAACCGTGACGACGCGCTGGCGCTGATCGGCAAGCAGCGTGAGGCGCGTCGATTTGTCGGCCTGGTCGAGCAGACCCGGGCGCGCTGCCCGGCCCTGTTGGACTGGCTGCGCAAGCGGCCGCTGGTGGCGCTGGAACATGTCGAGGAGTGGCCGACGCTGCTGGGACTGGTCGACTGGATCGCCGCCCACCCAAGGCCGATGATCCCGCTGCGCCAGCTCGATCTGCCCGGCGTGCACACCAAGTTTGTCGAGCGCCATCGCAAGCTGATCGCCGAGCTGTGGGATCTGGCGGTGCCGCAGGCGCTGGTCGATGCTGCCGCTGGCAGCGGGGCCGGTTTTGCCCGTCGCTACGGCTTTCGCGATCTGCCGCAGCGGATCCGCTTCCGGCCGCTCGACCGGGCGTTGGCGCTGTTCCCGGGCGACGGCCTGCAGGACCTC
>JBGTIE010000483.1:0-3460 GCA_041745855.1 Lysobacterales bacterium
GGCCGGACGGCGGCAGGACCAGCAGGACGACGAGCATCGCCAGCAGCTGCGGGAAGCGCCGCCGCGACGCAGTTCGACCAGACAGGGCACATCGTGTCATCGATGCCATATGTTCCGTTCATCGCCAGACACGGCCGATCAAGCGCGCCGTAACCGGCGGACACTACCACGACGGCGCACCGAGCCGTCATCGCGGATTGGATGGGCCGTGAGCTTCGTTTGGCGGTCGCTGCCATTCGGCGCTTGAACTGGCCTCGAAGTCGGGAGTTGGGAGATGGGAGTCGGGAGTAAGAGCAGGGCGCAAGAAGCGCCTTGGAGAAGTGACTCTTTGGGGGCTTAGCGAAACGAAAGCAACACCGAACCTCTCCAGTGGGCGCACTCCCAACTCCCGACTCCCGACTTCCTAATCGCTCCCGTCCAGCGTCGACCCACGACTGCACTACAATGGGCAATTGCCCCCGGTTTGCTGGAACATGGTCGAAATTTTCAAGCGCTTCACCTTTGAAGCCGCGCATACATTGCCGCAATTCCCTTCCGTGCATGGTCACAGCTACAGCGTCGAGGTCCGCTGCGTCGGTCCGGCAGTCGATGGCTATGTGATGCCGGAGGATGTCTTTGAATCTGTCCTGACCGCGGTGCGTGCGCAACTTGATCACCGGATGCTCAACGAAGTGATCGAGGTTCCGACCTCGGAAAACATCGCGCGCTGGCTGTGGGCGCAGTTGGCCGAGCGGCTGCCGCTGAGTGAGATTCGGGTGTGGCGCGAATCGGTCGGTTTTGGGGCGATCTATCGCGGCGAGGACTAATGCCGGATATCGATGCGCGGATCTTCGTCCAGCGTGCCGTCCGGTCTGAGGATCGCAAAGCGCTCGCGGCTGCCGTCGAACACAATCGGCACCGGATCCTGGAACAGTGGCAAGCGGACAAATTTCAGCTCCCAGCCGAAGCTTTCCAGACTGCGGAGGGTCACCAGCTGCTCGGCGTTGAGCAGATGCTCGAGCTTGCGGCTGGTCGTCGATGGCTGGTGGCGGCGTTCGCGGTCGGGCATCGTGCTTCCTTGCGTTTGCAAGAGGCTACCCCCGTTGGGCGAAGAGCGCAAAGCTTCTCGATCAGTTCCAGGAAGTAGCGCGGTCCCGGCGCGCGTAGAGCGCCGATTTTTGCCCCGGTCGCGTTCGCGCCGGCGGCCGCGTCCCCACGAGAGCGAGGGGCCAGAGCCAGGGCGAGTGCAAGAGCAAGAGCTTCGCCAGCAGGCTGGCTCCTACAAATGCCAGAGCAAGAGCCAAGAGCTTCGCCAGCAGGCTGGCTCCTACAAATGCCAGAGCAAGAGCCCGCTCTTCTGGACCCTGGCCCCTGTGCCCTGGGCCCTGTGCCCTGGGCCCTTCAGCAAGAGCTTCGCCAGCAGGCTGGCTCCTACAAACGCCAGAGCGAGATCGAGAGCCAGAGTCACACTCTTCTGGGCCCTGGGCCCTGTGCCCTGTGCCCTGCTCTACTGATCCCTCAGCCCTCAGCCCTCAGCCCTGCTCTTTAGTGCTTCAGATTCCTGCGCAACCGCTCCAGCGCCTGCAACTGGGCCATTGCCTGAGCCAGCTGGGCCTGGGCCTCGGCCACTTCCAATGCATCGGTGCGATTGGCCAGGGCGCGCTCGGCTTCTTCGCGGGCCTGCTTGGCCGATGCCTCGTCCAGATCCTTGGCGCGGATGGCGGTGTCGGCCAGTACCGTCACGACCGAGGGCTGGACTTCCAGGATCCCGCCGGAAACATAGAAGAACTGCTCGCTGTCGTCAGCCAGGATAACTCTCACCTGGCCGGGCTTGAGGCGGGTGATCAGAGGTGTGTGGCGCGGCGCGATGCCGAGCTCACCCATTTCGCCAGTGGCTACCACCAGCTTCGCTTCGCCATGGAAGATTTCTTCCTCGGCGCTGACCACATCGACCTTGATCGTGCTCATGCCCTGTCACCTTTTGCAAACACGGGCAGGCCTCTGGCCTGCCGGAGCGGGCGGCGCGAGCCGGATTGTGGCCGCGCCCACCCATGTACGACGGTGCCCGAATCAGGCCGATTCCGCCATCTTCCTGGCCTTCTCGAAGACTTCGTCAATCGCGCCGACCATGTAAAAGGCCTGCTCGGGCAAGCTGTCGCACTCGCCATCGACGATCATCTTGAAGCCGCGGATGGTCTCCTTCAGTGGCACGTAGCGGCCCTTGGCGCCGGTGAACACCTCGGCGACGTGGAAGGGCTGCGAGAAGAAGCGCTCGATCTTGCGCGCCCGCGACACCGCCTGCTTGTCCTCTTCGGACAGCTCGTCCATGCCCAGGATCGCGATGATGTCCTTGAGTTCCTTGTACTTCTGCAGCGTCATCTGGACCCGCCGCGCGGTGTCGTAATGCTCGGTGCCGATCACGTTCGGATCCATCATGCGCGAGGTCGAGTCGAGCGGATCGACCGCCGGGTAGATACCCAGCGAGGCGATGCTGCGCGACAGCGCGACGGTCGAGTCCAGATGGGCGAAGGTCGTGGCCGGAGACGGGTCGGTGTAATCGTCGGCCGGCACGTAGACCGCCTGGATCGAGGTAATCGAGCCGGTCTTGGTCGAGGTGATGCGCTCTTGCAGCACGCCCATTTCCTCGGCCAGGGTCGGCTGATAGCCCACGGCCGACGGCATCCGGCCCAGCAGTGCCGAGACTTCGGTGCCGGCCAGCGTGTAGCGGTAGATGTTGTCGATGAACAGCAGGACGTCACGGCCCTTGCCGGTCTCGTCCTTCTCGTCCCGGAAATACTCGGCCATGGTCAGGCCGGTCAGCGCCACGCGCAGACGGTTGCCGGGCGGCTCGTTCATCTGGCCGTAGACCATCGCCACCTTGGAGGCTGGGAAGTCGTCCAGCTTGACCACACCGGCTTCGATCATCTCGTGATAGAAGTCGTTGCCCTCGCGGGTACGCTCACCGACGCCGGCAAACACCGACAAGCCGGAGTGCTGGGTCGCGATGTTGTTAATCAGTTCGAGCATGTTGACGGTCTTGCCGACGCCGGCGCCGCCGAACAGGCCGACCTTGCCGCCCTTGGCGAAGGGGCACATCAGGTCGATGACCTTGATGCCGGTCTCGAGCAGGTCGTCAGTGGCCGCCTGCTCGTCGTAAGCTGGCGCCGGGCGATGGATTTCCCAATGCTCGGCGGCATCCACCGGGCCGACCTCGTCGATCGGTCGACCAAGCACGTCCATGATCCGACCAAGGGTCGCGGTTCCGACCGGCACCGAAATGGCCTTGCCGGTGTTCTGTGCAATCAGACCTCGCTTGAGGCCGTCGGTGGAGCCCAGCGCAATGGTGCGGACGATGCCGTCGCCGAGCTGCTGCTGCACTTCGAGGGTGATCTCGGTGCCGTCGATCTTCAGCGCGTCGTAGATCTTCGGCACGTCTGCGCGCGCGAATTCGACGTCGATGACGGCGCCGATGATCTGTACC
>JBGTIE010000484.1:0-5172 GCA_041745855.1 Lysobacterales bacterium
CCAGCGCGCGGCGCGCGGGCGACCGGCTCGTCGAGCCAGTTCGGCATAGCTGATCACCTCGCCTTTGTGCAGCGCGTAGAGCACGCGCGCCAGCGCCAGGTCATCTTCCCTTGCTACCATCGCCCTCTACTCCATCCGTGAAGAGTCGCCCGCCGTGCAGAGTTTTGAAGAGATCCGCATCCATGCCGTGTCGAATTGGTCCTTGCGCAACAACGAGCCCTATCTTCTCAGTTTCGATGTGCCTACCGCAGGAGGCCGCCGCCAGGGCATTTATCTGGCCGAGATCAATACCGAGGACGGCCAGCCGATGCTGCGCATCAGCTCGCCGGTGGCGCCGCTGGGGGATATCGATCCGGTCCGCTGCCTGCGCTTCAACTGGGAGCAACGGATGGGCTATCTGGCGGTCAACGATCTGGACGGCATCGCGTTCCTGCAGCTGTGCGAGAACCGTCAGTTCCGCACGCTGGACGGCGATGAACTCGAACGCCTGGTGCATGAGCTTGGTGAACTGGCCGATCGGCTGGAAGCACTGCTGGTGCCGGGCGCGGACATCACCTGAGCCCATCATGGCCGGCTCGGACCGCGCCCGAGCCCATCTGAAATGCCCACCGAATTGCTCCTGCTGCTCCTGCTGATCGCGATCAACGCGGTACTCGCGCTGGCCGAGTTGGCGGTCGTGACCGCACGCAAGAGTCGACTGCGCCAACTCGCGCCACGCAGCAATGCGGCCCGGGCCGCGCTGGCACTGGCGGAAGCGCCGGAACGCTTCCTGTCTACGATCCAGATCGGCATCACGATGATCGGAATCCTGAGTGGCCTGATCGGCGCCGCGGTACTGGGCGAATTGTTTGCCACGCCCTTGCGCGAGATCGGCTGGCTCGCCGAACACGCCGAGGAGATCGGTATCGCCTTGAGTGTAGTACTGATCACTTACGTCATGATCGTGGTGGGAGAGCTGGTGCCCAAACGGCTCGGACTGGCTTTTGCCGAGCGGGTCGCCATCGCGCTGGCCCTGCCCTTCACCCTGCTTAGCCGCCTGGCGTCGCCGGTCGTTTCGGTACTGGCGGCGAGTTGTACTCTGCTGGTGCGCCCGTTTGGAATTCGCGACGCGGATGCCGCGGCGCGCGTCAGCGAGGAGGAGATCCGGCTGCTCATCGCCGAAAGTGTTGAACAAGGCGTGATCGAACCGGTCGAGCGGACGATGGTCGAACGGGTGTTGAAGCTCGGTGATCGACCGATCGAAACCCTGATGACACCGCGCCGCCGGATCAGCTGGCTCGATATGGATGCGCCATTGGTCGAAAACCTTGCTGTCATGCGGGACTCGCCGTACTCGCGCTATCCTGTCAAGCACGGCTCGGACGAGCAAATCGTCGGAATCCTCGAGGTCAAACAGCTTGGTGTGGCGCTGGCTGATCTGGTTGAGCCGGCCCAACAGACAACGGTGGCGGTCGACGCCGAAGTTGGCGCTGCAACCGCGGCCCGGAGTGCAAGGCAGCTGAACTTGCGCCTGTTCGACAACCTGGTCAAGCCGATGTACGTGCCCGAGGGCACGCTGGCCTTGAGCATGCTGGCGAAGTTCCGCGACAGCGGTAGCTCGCTGGCGCTGGTCGTGGACGAGTATGGCGATCTGCTCGGTCTGCTCGCGCCAAACGACATCCTCGGCGCGATCCTGGGTCAGGGTAGCCATGCGCTGGAGCCGAATGAGCAGGCGTTGGTGCAGCGCCGCGATGGCTCCTGGCTGGTGGCCGGTTCGCTGCCGCTGGAGGAATTGCTCGAGGTACTGACCATCGACCTGGGCGACCGGCATGCCGATATCCACACCGTAGGCGGCCTGGTGATGTCCCATCTGGGTCGGCTGCCCAGCGTCGGCGAGAGCTTCGAGTGGGCCGACCAGCGCTTCGAGGTCGTCGATCTGGACGGGGCCCGCATCGATCGGCTGATCATCACACCGCTCCCTGGCCGCAGTCCGCCTGGAGAGGCGGCATGACCATCCACCTGAAGACCTCCGAACTGGTCGAGCAACTGCTCAGCGACGCCCACCGCGACAGCGAGGACGGCATACCGCTGGGTGTGGTCCTGGACGCCTTTTCCCGCCGAGCCTTTGGCGGGCTGGTCTTCTTCGTCACGCTGCCGGCGTTCATTCCGGCACCATTTGGCGTAGTCATCGGCCCGCTGCTGGGCCTGGCCGGCCTGCAGATGATCCTTGGCTACGAACACCCCTGGGTGCCGAAGCGGGTTCGCAACTTCCGCATGCCACGCGACCGATTGGAGCGTTTGTCCAAGCGCATGGGCAACAGCCTGCGCCGGCTGGAACGCTTCGCCCGTCCCCGGCTGGCCTGGTGCGGCGAGGGCATCGGACAGCTCCTCAGCGGCATGTCCGTGATCATCCTGGGCACCCTGCTGGCGCTGCCGATCCCACTGACCAACTGGCCCTTCGGTATCGCGATCTGCACGATGGCGCTGGGCCTGATCGAGCGCGACGGCGTGCTGATCATCGCCGGCTGGCTCTCCGCCGTCGTCAGCGTCGCCCTCGTCGTCGCCGCACTGCACGGCCTGTTCAGCTGGGGCGGCTTCGGGTAAGCGGATTACAAGAGCCAGAGCAAGAGCGTTCAACACAAAGGACACAAAGGACACAAAGGAAGAGCTTTAGAAGATGCAGCAAGGGCGGGCCAGGAGGCTACACGAGGGCGGGGGCCTTCATTGAGTACAACCTCAAACGCCCGCTCTTGCTTTCCTTCGTGTCCTTCGTGTCCTTTGTGGTCAACCAGCTCTTAAGCTCTTCAGTCTGCAGCGCGTCCGGCTATAGGCCATCGTAAAGATAGGGGCGTGAGCGCAACCGAATCGCTCGCTCTTGCTCTCCTTTGTGTCCTTTGTGTCCTTTGTGTTGTAGCTCTTGAAGCTTCTTCAAGCTATCCGAGAGCTTCAACCCTGCGGCGCGTCCGGTTGGCGCTCGGGTGCGGCGGTCTGGAAGGCTTCGAGGGCCAGGCAGTTGGCCTCGATCCGGCGCAGGTTCGGATAGGGATCCAGATCGAGCTGGAAGCGGCGCGCGTTGTACAGCTGCGGAACCAGACAGCAGTCGGCGATCGACGGGAAATCACCCTCGGCAAAGTCGCCGGTGGACGGATGGTCTACAACCAGCGCCTCGAAGGCTGACAGTCCCCGGCTCAGCCAATGGCGCAGCCAGGCCAGCCGGGAGGATTCGTCCAGACCCAGTTCCTGCTCCAGATACTGCAGCACTCGCAGATTTCCAAGCGGGTGGATGTCGCAGGCAATCAGCTGGGCCAGACCGCGGGCGCGGGCTCTTTCGCGACCTTCGCTGGGTAGTAGAGCCTGACCGCTGAGCTCGTAGCTCTCTTCCAGATACTCCAGGATGGCCAGCGATTGCCGGATCAGCCGATCCCCATCGCTGAGCAAGGGCACCTGCGACTGCGGCTCAATATCGCGAAATTCGACGCCGTACTGCTCGGAATTGCCAGGCGCAATATTGACCGCGACGTACTCGTAAGGCAGCGCCTTCAACGCCAGACCGATCCGCACCCGGTACGCCGCACTGGAACGCCAGTAGCTGTAGAGCTTGATCGTATCGGACATGTCGCCCCCCCGCGTGGACTGACGTTGCGGCATTGTAGCCCACGGCGGGGCCGCAACCGGTCATGCGTGCAAAAAGCGGCAAGCAGGTCAGAGCGTTTGACCACAAAGGACACGAAGCAAGGACACGAAGGACACAAAGGAAAGCGTTTCCGCAACTTTCCCCGCTTTGCTTTCCTTCGTGTCCTTTGAGTCCTTTGTGGTAAATCAAGCTCTTATGCGTTTGACCGACTAGTCCCCAAGCTGTTTAGCATTTGCTCATGTGGACTGCCGTAGGCTGGTGGATCATTCAAGGAGAAATCAATGCGCCTGACCATGTTCTGCATCGGGCTGTCCTGCCTGCTCCTGGGCAACGTCCCGGCCATCGCTCAGGACGCGGCGCTCGCACGCGAAGAGACGACGCTCAAGCTGCTCGAGGTCAAGCCGCGGCACCTGGCACAGGCGAAGGAAATCACCCCCAATTGCGTCGCCAATCCGATCCCGACGACTCCTGGCGGCCCGCGGACGACCATAGAAATCAGCCGCTCCAATGGCGAACACTTTCAGATCACCCTCTGGCGCCAGCCCTGCGGCAGCGGCACAACGGATGCCCAACTGATTCTGACCTTCGTGCCGCTGCAAGGCTCGCCGGTGATCTGCGCCAACGATATGAAAATCATCCAGGGCGGCGTTGAAAGTGACGACTTCTTTCTGACCCGCGATCCTTCCGGCGCCAGCAGCGACACGCTCTGCGGTCCGGTCAGCGTGCCCACCTCGGCTCTGATCCGTGTGGTCGACAACCTGTTCGTCTTCGACGACGACGCTGCGTTCAGCTTCGTCTACGAGCAAACCAGTCCGAGCCCGGATGTGACGGTCAACATTCCGGCATATGACCCCAGCCAGTATCCCGGCGGAGGAGTGCGGCCGCCGCATGGCATCGACAGCGGCAGCTACTTCGATCCCTCCAGGCCGTTTGAAGGCGTGTTCGTCGAGGTCGGTCGGGTCGGCGACCGGCGCGTACTGTTCGTCTCCTGGTACACCTACGACAACGGCGCGCCGCTTTGGATCATCGGCAATGTCGACTTTCCGGAAGGCGCCCACAGCGTCACCATGCCGATGTCAACCTACGCCGGCACAGGCTTCGGCCCCAACTTCAATCCGAGCGAAGTCGTTGCAACGCACTGGGGCCACGCCACTTTCAGCGTGCTGTCATGCAGCGAACTAAGCTTCAACTGGATCCGCAACGATGGCCTGAGCGGAAACTACAACTACGTCCGGTTGGTTGAGGGATTGTTGGGGACTACTTGCGGGTAGGAGCAGGGCTGAGGGCTGAGGGCTGAGGGCTGCGGGTGTGCAGCCTGAACGGACCTCAGTCCCTTGGCGCGTCGACCACGCGCGGCCAGCGTGGTTCGCGGAGCTCACCGACATCCTACGCGCCTCGCCGCAGCTTTTCTGGGCCCTGAGCCCTGGGCCCTGGGCCCTGCTCTTCTGACCCCTCAGCCCTCACCCCTGAAAAGGTACTTCCACGGTGACCCCGTATTCACCACCACGACCCGCTCGCCGCGGCGGATCAGGCCGCGTTCGACGGCTTCGGGCAGTGCG
>JBGTIE010000485.1:0-2192 GCA_041745855.1 Lysobacterales bacterium
ATGGGCACCGCGTCCGGGTCGACGCCCACGGCATCATGCTCGGGCGCAAGCTGAGCGGGCCTGCCCGCAGCCGGCCGGAACATGCGGTCGATATCGGCGTCTACCTCTTGCGCTGCAGTCCAGCGCTCGGCCCACTCGACCAGGCTTGGATCAAGCCCGGCACGGAGCAGGAAGAAGTCATAGGCGGCGCGGAAGCGCGGGTGACGCAGCAGCCGGCGGGCCCGGCCGCTGCCGTAGCCGGTGAAGCGCTGCTGCATCAGCCAGATCTCCTTGGCGATGCTGCTGAAGCGCCGCGGCAGCGCGATGCGTCGGCCATGGCTGGCGAACAGGGCCTCGGCCACGTCGGCCGCCTGATCGATCCAGTCGTGATCCTCGGCCAGCGGCTCGCCAGCCCGGGTCCGGAACAGCGGCCACAGCAACGCGGCGAACAGGAACGCCGGGGTCACGGGCTTGTCTTGCGCGACCCGCTCATCAGTCGAGGCCAATGCCGCCAGCACCAGCTCGCGATCATCCTCGGTCAGTCGGGTCTGACTGGGCAGCAGGTGCTGCAACAGGCCCAGTTCGGCCAGCTTTTCGTAACTGCGCAGGCCATGACCGGTCATGAACAGCTTCAGGCTCTCATCGAACAATCGCGCCGACGGAATCTCATCGAGCATTCGCGCCATCTCCGCCAGCGGCGCCAGCGTGCCGGCCTCGATCGCGAAATCGAGCTTGGCCGCGAGCCGCGCGGCGCGCAGCATGCGCACCGGATCCTCTCGATAGCGCTGGCGCGGATCGCCAATCAGACGCAGTTGCCGCAGCTTGAGATCCTCGAAGCCTCCGGCGAAATCGCGGATGGAGTAGTCGGCGATCGAGTAATACAGGGCGTTGACGGTGAAATCGCGCCGTAGCGCATCCTCCTCCAGAGAGCCGAAGACGTTGTCGCGCAGGATTCTGCCGCCGTCGCCATCGACGACACGGTCGCCGCTATCCTCGTCATCGACCGTACCGACGCCGCGGAAGGTGGTCACCTCGATCACCTCGCCGCCGAAGCGGACATGCGCGATCCGGAAGCGCCGACCGATCAGGCGGCAGCGCCGAAACACCTGCTGGATTTCTTCCGGGGTGGCGTTGGTCGCCACATCGAAGTCCTTTGGCCGTCCGCCGAGGAGCAGGTCGCGCACACCGCCACCGACCAGATAGGACTCGAACCCGGCCTCATGCAGACCGTACAGTACCTTCAGGGACGCGCCGCTCATGGCCTTGCGCGAGACCTGGTGCTGGTCGCGCGGAATCAGCGATGGCTCAGTCAGTCGATCACTCATTGCATCTCGCTGTAATTTGATGTCGCGACCATTCCAACTGGCCGTGACGAAGGCGAAGGCACGCGCGACCATGCCCGTTCCCGCGCGTAGACTGGCGATCAAGGCGTGCCTCGATCACGGCGACAACCGAACAGGGGCGATGGCCGTTGTGAGCCTGATCGCGACCGGCTATCATTCGCCGCCCACGGTTTATCAACGCTCCCTTCGTCTAGTGGTCCAGGACGCTGCCCTCTCAAGGCGGAAACACGAGTTCGAACCTCGTAGGGAGCGCCATCTTTCAGTTGGCTCTCAAGCATGACTTTCGTCGTCACCGAAAACTGCATCAAGTGCAAGTACACCGATTGTGTGGAAGTCTGTCCGGTCGACTGCTTCAAGGAAGGGCCGAACTTCCTCGTCATCGACCCGGATGAATGCATCGACTGCACCCTGTGCGAACCGGAGTGCCCGGTCGTCGCGATCTTCCCCGAGGACGATGTCCCGGCCGGGCAGGAAGACTTCATCGCGCTGAACGCCGAGTTGTCACCGCTGTGGCCAACCATCACGGTCCGCAAGGATGCGCCGACGGACGCCAAGTCCTGGGAAGGCAAGCCGGACAAGCGCAAGCTGCTGGAGCGCTGATTGGCCTTCTCCGTGCGATCCACGGTCTGCTCCGGGGAGCGCTCCCGAAACGCCCTCACCCGCCGGCGCTGCGGGTCGAAATGGACTTCAGACGCAGATCCAGCGCCGCGATGACGCGTGCGGCCCTGCCGTCGGCCAGTAGCCGTTCCTGATCGTCCACCACGACTACCTCGGTGCCCTGGGCCACCTCACGCAAGCGAACGATGACTTCTGGTGCCGGCGGGCTGTCGGCCGGGCCGTCACCCTGGCCCATGACCCGGCGCCACCACG
>JBGTIE010000486.1:0-4342 GCA_041745855.1 Lysobacterales bacterium
CTCAGGCGATCCTAGGGACGACCATCCAAAGCGTCTGTTCGCTGCCGAACGGCGGTCGGCGCGGCTCGGCCTCCACTGCGCAGGCTCGTCGGCGCTGAATTTGGTGCTCATCGCAGCAGCGACAACAATCACCAACCTGAGCGTCGCAAGGCCGACGGCTCTTCCTGACCCCTCAGCCCTCAGCCCTCAGCCCTGGCTCAGTAAAACGCTGGATGCGCGATGGCGTTGAGCACCCCACCTCGACCCAGAAAACCACGACAATGCGCTCCCCGCCCTTCGGTCACGGATTGCGATGAGCTCCACACCTCTGGACCGCCCGCTCGACCGTGGTGGTGTCGGCGCGGCCTTGGCCGCCTATCTGATGTGGGGCGTGTTCCCGCTCTACTGGGTCATGCTCAAGCAGGTCCCAGCACTGCAGATCATTGCCCACCGGATCCTCTGGTGCGGCGTGCTGGTGGTCGGCTGGCTACTGTTGCGGGATGGGCGCAGCTGGCTGCGCATAGCCCTGGCTCAACCCCGCGTGGGCCTGCTGCTGCTGATGAGCAGCGTGTTCATCAGCATCAACTGGGGCCTGTACATCTGGGCGGTAACCAATGGCCACGTGGTCGAGGCGAGCCTGGGCTATTTCATCAACCCGTTGATTTCGGTGCTGCTCGGCGTGCTGGTGTTCAAGGAACGACTCAACCGGCGCCAGTGGTCGGCTGTAATGATCGCCGCGGCCGGCGTACTTTGGCTGGCATTCATTCACGGCGACCCACCCTGGATCGCACTGGTGTTGGCGGGGAGCTTCGCCCTCTACGGGATGATCCGCAAAATCGCTGCGGTCGATGCACTGCCGGGTTTGGCGATCGAGAGCCTGTTGCTGTTCGTGCCGGCGCTGGGCTGGCTGGCGTGGGTGAGCTCACAAGGCAGCGCGGTGTTCGGGCAGGGTTTGTGGCGGCAGGACGCGATGCTGATCGTCGGCGGTGCGCTGACCGCGCTGCCGCTGATCGGTTTCGCCTATGCCGCCCGCCGTATCCCCTACTCGCTGGTCGGTATCCTGCAGTACATCGCCCCGACCATCCAGCTGCTGTGCGGCGTGCTGATCCTCGGCGAGGCCTTCAGTGGCAGCCAGGCGATCGGCTTTGGCTGCATCTGGCTGGCGCTGGCCATCTACGCCGGTGACGGCTGGCGACGCAGTCGGGTGGTGCCTCCCGGCGTTCCCGAGCCGCATTGCGACGAGCATGTGCCACCCAGTGACGGCGGCGCCACGCCGGTGATAGAACAGCGCTGATCTTGCCATGCTGCACGTCGTCCTCCATCAGCCCGAGATCCCGCCCAACACTGGCAGCGTGATCCGGCTGTGCGCCAATACCGGCGCGCAACTGCACCTGATCGAGCCGCTCGGCTTCGCGCTCGATGACGCCCGCCTCAGGCGCGCCGGGCTGGACTATCACGAGTACGCGCAGTTGCGGGTGCATGCCGATCTGGCCGGCTGCCAGGCACAATTGGGTCAACGCCGCTGGTTCGCCTTGACCACGAAAGCGACCACCAGCGTCTACGCGGCGCGCTTTGCCGACGAGGACGTGCTGCTGTTTGGCTGCGAGACACGCGGTCTGCCGGCCGCGGTGCTCGAGGCGTTGCCGGAAGCGCAGCGGCTGCGGCTGCCGATGCGTCCGACCAGTCGCAGTCTGAACCTGTCCAATGCGGTTGCGGTCGTGGTCTACGAGGCCTGGCGTCAGCTGGGCTTCATCTGATCAGGCGAAGACTGCAATCATCTACCTTCACTTGGCCTGTCGCAGCCACCTATACATGCGCATATCCGTTCGCCGCCATTTGCTCGTCGTCTGCTGCCTGTACCTCGGCGCCTGCGCAAGCGTTCCGACGGGGCCACCGCTGACCGCCGAGGCGAGTGCAGCGGCCGACCGCGCGGTGCTGCTGGGTCAGCAGTTGCATCTGTACGACCGCATGGCCTGGGTCGCGGCGGACATCTACCAGGAAGCCTTGCGGCGCTCGGCCGTCCCACCTCCCAATTCGGTGGTGTGGGCAATCCGCCCACTGGCCGATGGCGGTCATATCGTCAGCTTCATCATCAACATCGATGAGGACGGCGGCTACGTCGATGGCGAGGTCTATTTCGGCGCCAACGTCGACCCCGACCGCTGCCTGCGCGAGGGCGGGCAGGATCCGGCCCTGTGCGAGGGCATCAACATCGCCCGCGGCGTGCGACCGGCCACCCCCGACGAGCAACGCTGGGTGCATGCGCGACGGACGATGTACGCTGATCCGGAACTGCGCGTGTGCACCGAAGCACCACCGAACTTCAGCCTGCTCGACGAAGGCGAGGTGAGCTACGGCTATGTGCTCAGCGCCAGCGAGAATCCGGCCGAGGTGATCCTGTCCGGTCACACCCGTTTCCGGCTCAGCGCCGATGGCGGCGAGGTACTGGCACGGGAACCGCTGTTCCAGCGCTGCCAGGTGATCCAGTCCGATCCGGAGCAGATTCCCGAAGCCCTGTTCGTCGCCAGCCCCACCGCCGAGCTGTTCCACGAGGGCCACGTGTTTCTGTTGCTGGACCAGCGGCTGCCGGTGTTCGTCAGCGGTCGACTGGGCGCGACGATCGCGCTGGAACTGGTGGACGGGCGGGTGAAGTGGCGGAGGGTTCGTTGAGGCTGCGCTGCTTCCCGCGCATTGGCCGGAAGGCCAACTTGCCGACTCTTGCTGTACAGGGCTGAGGGCTGAGGGCTGAGGGCTGAGGGGTCAGAAGAGCGGTCAACCGCGAGTCCAGGCTCGGTCGGTCCCGAAGGACGGCAGGCTGGTAAAGTTCCAGCCCGGGCTAGCGCTGGCGCGAGGACGCGGCCGCCGGCGCGAACGAGACTGTCGCGAAGATTGCCGCACGGCGCGCGCCGGGACCGCGCTACTTCCAGTTTGCGGCTTTTCACTGGCCACTGGAACTGGCTACTGGAACTGCTCTTCTCACCCCTCAGCCCTCAGCCCTCAGCCCTGCATGGCATACTGACCTCCACCAGCACGGGGAGCTAAGCGCATGACCTGGATACTCATCCTGGCGGGCCTTCTGACCTGGTTCGGACTGCTCTATCGCGGACAGGGCTATCTGGCCTGGCTGTGTGCCGGCCTGCTCTGGCTGGCGGCACTGGTGAGCGCAGGGCTGGGCGCGGGGTGGACGCTGCTGTTGTTCCTGTTGCTCGCCGCCGCTGCTGTGCTGTTCGGTGTGCCGGACTGGCGCGCGCGCTTCGTTTCGGCGCCGATCATGGCGACGATGGCCAAGGTGCTGCCCAAGCTCGGGGATACCGAGCGGATCGCGCTGGAGGCCGGCACGGTCTGGTGGGATGGCGAGTTGTTCTCCGGTCGCCCGAACTGGCAGATGCTGCTCGACTTCCAGGTTCATCCGCCCACCGATGAGGTGCAGGCCTTCCTCGATGGCCCGGTGACGCAGCTGTGCGAGATGCTCGATGACTGGCAGATCCAGCAGCAGCGCGATCTGCCGCCCGAGATCTGGGAATTCCTGCGCGCCGAACGCTTCTTCGGCATGATTATTCCGAAGGAATATGGCGGGCTGGGTTTCGGCGCCGATGCCCACTCACGGGTGGTCACGCGCATCTCCAGCCGCTCGGTCACCGCCGCGGTGACGGTGATGGTGCCCAATTCGCTCGGGCCCGCCGAGCTGCTGTTGCACTACGGCACCGACGCGCAGAAGCAGCATTATCTGCCGCGACTGGCGCGTGGCGAGGAACTGCCCTGTTTTGCCCTGACCGGCCCGGAAGCCGGCTCGGACGCCGCCGCGACCCAGTCCGAGGGCATCGTCGAGGAGCGCAAGGTCGGCCGCAAGAAAGTCCTTGGCATGCGTCTGAACTGGAAGAAGCGCTACATCACGCTGGCGCCGGTCGCGACCCTGCTGGGGCTGGCCTTCCGGCTGAAGGACCCGGACGGCCTGATCGGCGAGGCCGGCAAGGACTACGGCATCACCTGCGCGCTGGTGCCGCGCGACACGCCCGGAGTGGACATCGGACAACGCCACGATCCGATGGGCGTGCCCTTCATGAACGGACCGATCGTCGGCGTCGACGTGTGGGTGCCACTGGAGCAGATCATTGGTGGCATCGAAGGTGCCGGCAAGGGCTGGAAGATGCTGATGGAAAGCCTGGCCGCCGGCCGTTCGGTTTCGCTGCCGGCATTGAGCGTCGGCGCGAGCCAGTTCGCGACCCGGCTGATCGGCGCCTATGCCACCGTGCGCGAGCAATTCGACACCCCGATCGGTCGCTTCGAGGGGGTCGAAGAGCCGCTCGCGCGGATCGCCGGGCTGACCTACACCCTGGGCGCGGCGCGCCGGCTGACCTGTGCC
>JBGTIE010000487.1:0-7259 GCA_041745855.1 Lysobacterales bacterium
CTGGACCATCCTTCCGCGCCGGATCTGGTCCTGAGCCTGGAACACACGCCGGGGCGCGATCTGGAGGAGCGACTGGCCCGGCTGACCCGTTGGGTGCTGATGGCCGAACAGGCCCATCGACGCTATCGGCTGCGACTGGCAGGACTGGAGCTGGGACCGGACGGGGGGCCGCAACATCGCGAACGTTGCCTGCGCGCGCTGGCCTTGTACGGGCTCGACGGATCGGGTGGCCACTGATGTCCCCGGCCCTCAACCGGCGCCAGTTCGACCGGGTGACGCTGGCATTCGTCGCCTGCCTGGCCGCACACGCGCTGTGGCTGCCGCCCCTGCTGACCGCGGCGGTGGCGCTGGTGGTGGGCTTGCGGCGCTGGCTGATCACGGTGCATCTGAAGGCCTGGCCGACCTGGATCCGGCTGCCGCTGTTGATCGCGCTGCTGCTGATCGTGCGGGACGAATTTGGCGGACTCGGCCGCAATGGCGGCACGGCACTGCTGATTGGCCTGCTGGCGCTGAAGCTGGCCGAGAGCGAGCGCCGACGCGATGGCCTGCTGGTCGTGTGCATCACGCTGTTCCTGATCAGCATCCGCTTCCTGTTCGGCGAAAGCATGTTGCTTACGCTGTACATGATCGTGCCGACACTGCTGTGCTTCTGGGCGCTGACTGAACTGCACACGCAGGCCGGCGGTCCGTTGATCGAACGCGACCAGTTGCGCCGGCTGGCCTGGGGTGCACTCAAGACGGCGGCCATGGCGCTGCCGCTGGCGCTGCTGCTGTGGTTGTTGGTGCCACGGCTGGCCCAGCCTCTGTGGGGCAAACCGGATGTCGCCGAAGACGCCCGGACCGGTCTGGGCGACGAAATGTCACCGGGCAAGATGACCGAACTGCTGATCGACGACTCCATCGCAATGCGGGTGCGTTTCGAGACCAGCGTGCCCCCGGCCAACCAGCTCTACTGGCGCGGCCCGGTGCTTTGGCGTTTCGATGGCGAGACCTGGTCCGGCCTGAGCAGCTGGTTGCGCACCGAGCAGATGAAGGCGGCGGCGCGCCCGCCGACTAGCGTCAATCAGCGCTACGAGGTGATGCTCGAACCGACCGATCGGCCTTGGCTGATCCTGCTCGATGTCCCTGTGCGCACCAATGAGGCCCATCACCTGACTCTGGACCTGCAGGTGATCCGTCCGTCGACGATCGGCTCGTTGCTGCGCTATCAGGGTGAATCGATGACTGGCGTCGCGACGCCGGCCTCGGCCTACCCCGGCACCGAGCGCGAATGGGCGCTGCAGTTGCCGCGCGGTTACAACCCGAGGGCCCGCACACTGGCCATGACCTGGGCCAGTGAGACCGGCAGCGATCCGGCCGCGATCGCCGAACGCGCCATGAGCCACTTTCGCAACCAGCCCTTCAGCTATTCCCTCAGTACACCCGAAACCGGCCGCGATTCGGTCGACGACTTCCTGTTCGAGACGCAGATCGGCTACTGCGAGCACTACTCGTCCGCCTTCACCTTCCTGATGCGGGCCGCCGGGGTGCCGGCGCGGGTCGTCACTGGCTACTACGGCGGCTATGTCAACCCGATCGATCAGCACGTGATCGTGCGCAACTCCGACGCCCACGCCTGGGCCGAATACCACGTCGACGGGGTTGGTTGGGTGCGGATCGACCCGACTGCCGCGGTCGCCCCCGAGCGGGTCGATCGCAGCGGACTGGAACCGGGCCTGGGCGGCGGCTGGAACAATGCTGACTGGGGCCAGCGCCTGCTGATGACGATGGATGCCGTCGGCACCTGGTGGAACCGGACGATGCTCGCCTTCGACGCACGAGCGCAGCTGGCAATGCTGGAACGACTGGGTCTGGACGGACGGTGGGAACAGCGCGCGCTGCTGCTGGTCGGCAGCTTTCTGGGCTTCGCCCTGATCGCCGCGCTGATCCTGTGGGCGCCGTGGCGCAGAAAGCGGATCGATCCGCTGCTGCGTCTGCAAGCGCGTTTCGAACGCCTCATCGCGCCCTGGGTAGGTGAGCGACCGGTCGGACTGGGCGCGCACAGCCACGCTGCCAAGGCAACAGAGGCGCTGCCGGACTGCCGCGACGTCATCAATCGCTTCGGGCAGCACTTCACCGCCCGACGCTACGATCCGCAGGCCAATGACGGCCCGCCGCTGGAGGAACTCGAAGCCGCCCTGACCGAGCTGCGGCTGAAGTTGGCGGGCAGGCCGAAACCGCCGCGTCCCCTGGCTTCGAATTAGACACCGTCGTCAGTGCCGGGCTTGTCGCAATGGTGCGAGCAAGAGCCAGTTGGGAGTCAGGAGTCGGGAGTCGGGCGGGAGTCGGGAGTCGGGAGTCGGGAGTAACAGCAAGAGCTCAAGCCGAAACCAGTACTCCAGTCGCAACCGCGGCAGATGCTGATTGCAGGCAACCGGCGAAGTCGGGTAGCAGCAGCGCCGAAAACATCAGCACGCGCGACGCCACGATGCGTACTCCCGACTCCCAACTCCCAACTCCCAACTGCTCTTACCCCCCCTCGATCTTGGCCGCCTCCACCACCTCCCGCGAGAACTCCAGCGCGCGCTTGCGCTGGGCCGCATTGATCATGCCCTCACGCAATCGCTCGAACGGGGCCGCTTCAAAGCTGCGGCGTTCGTAGATGCGCAGCACATGCCAGCCGAACTCGCTCTTGATCGGCTGGTCCAGCGTCTGGCCCGGCGTCGCGGCGTCGACCACCAGGCGCAAGGCTTCCGGTAGTTGGGGCCGCTTGATCCAGCCCAGCTCGCGCGCATCGCGCACCCCAGGCTGGTCCTGATAGTGCGCCATCAGCGCATCGAAGTCGCCAGCCAGCGCTTCGGCGGTGACCGTGCGCGCCGCTGCTTCGTCGTCGAACAGCATATGCGCGACTCGATACTCGTACTCACCCAGTTCGGCCAGTTCGCGCTGGTACTCTGCCCGCAACTGGTCCTCCGACAGCGGTTCACTGGTGACCTGCTCGATCAAACGCCCGGCAATCATGGATAAACGCTCAAAAGCCAGATCGGCCTGTACCTGGGGATCGTCCAGCAGGCCGCGATCGCGCGCCGCCTGGGCCATCGCCACCAGTTCGGCCGTCTTCTCGCGCACCTGGGCCAGTTGGCTGGGATCGGTCAGCCTCCAGCCCCGCTTGCGCGCATAGGCCTCCAACAGCAACTGCGGCACGGCCTCGCCATTGACCTTCAGTCCGCTGCTGCGGCCTTCCGGCAGCAGTTCAGTCTTCACGTCCTCACGGGCCTGGTCGCTACCGCAGGCGACCAGCAGAACGCCGCTCAGCGTCAGTGCCCACAAGGGCGCACGTCGTGATGGGCGGGCAGGAGCATGAAATTGCAGCGGGCAATGAAAATGCATCATCCAGTTTCCTCGGGGGCAAGAGTTTTCAGGGCCAGCGCATGGATATCGCTATCCATCAGGCTGCCCAGGGCAGCGTAAACCATGCGGTGGCGTGCCAGCGAAGACAAGCCGGCGAAGGCCGGACTGACCACCCGCAGCCGGAAGTGGCCGCGGCCGTCGCGCGCGCCGGCGTGACCGACATGCAGATGACTTTCGTCGATCAGTTGAAGTTCCAGCGGCGCCAGTGCCGCCCGCAGACGCGATTCCATCGCGGCCATCCGGGTCTCGGTCAGGCTCACGGCACTACCTGCCGCAACGGCGTGATCTGGACCTCGTCAAACAAACCGGCCAGCGCGTAGGGATCCGCTTCGGCCCAGCTTTCGGCGGCCGCGCGATCGACAAAATCAGCCACGATCAGACTGCCCTTGGCGACACCATCCGGGCCGCCCGCATCGTCCAGCAGGGGCCCGGCAAAGCGGACCCGGTTGGTTTCGGCCAACGGCGCGATATGCGCCAGATGCGCAGGCCGCGTCTGCTGCCGCAGCGCGCCACTGTCCGGTCGATCATGGCAAAGAATCATCCAAAGCATTGGTCGTCTCCGGGTTCGAATCAAGGTGATGCAGTGATGTGAAGTGGGGTCGGGGTCGGGGTCGGAATCGGAATCGAGGGCAACGACATGGGTTTTGGCCACGGATGACTAGCCGTGCACCGAGCAACCATCGAGCACGTCGGCCGGGAGACCGCCGTACTCGACCTTATCGCGCCGATCCTGAAAACGGTGAGGCGGCGTGGCCACGCGGTTCGCGAGAATGACGATCCCGCCGAAACGAAACGATCCCGATTCCGACCCCGACCCCGATTCCGACCCCGATTCCGACCCTGACCGCACACACTCGCGCGCCACGTCCCCCACCCCACGATAGCCAAACCCCCACAATCGTCTATACTACCCTGATTCCTGTAATGATCCTGGCTGCCCCGAGGCGGCCTTTTCGACGTGCGCGTACATATCCATCCCGACAATCCGCAGGCGCGTTTGATCGCGCAGGTCATCGAAGCGCTGAACCGCGGCGAGCTGATCGGCTACCCGACCGATTCCGGCTATGCCTTCGGCTGGACCCTGGGTTCGACCCAGGCGGCCGAGCGCGTCCGCCGTTTGCGTCGGCTCGACGCTCGCCATCCCTTCACATTGTGCTGCGCGGATCTGAAGCAGGTCGGGTCCTTCACCCGCTTGCACGACAGCGCGTTTCGCCTGATCAAGCGACTGACGCCGGGACCGTACACCTTCCTGCTCGCCGCCGGCGTCAACGTGCCGCGCAGGCTGCAGGCCGAGCGCCGACGCACGGTTGGCATCCGCCTGCCCGACCACGCCATCGCACAAGCCCTGGTCAGCGCGCTCGGCGAACCGCTCTGCACCTCGACCCTGCTGCTGCCGGACGATGACTTGATCGGACTGGAAAGCGAGGAACTGGCCGAATTGCTGGGGCAGCGGGTGGATCTGTTCGTCGATGGCGGCGCCTGCACCAGCGAGCCGACCACGGTGGTCGACCTGAGCGCGGACAATCCAGTCGTCCTTCGCCGCGGCGCGGGTGAGGTGGACTGGGAATGACCGCGGAAGCGGCGCCGGAGGATCATCGCCAGTTGCCGCTGGCGCTGGTCCGCGGGCTACCTTTTTTTGAGCTGCCGGAAGACCTCTACATCCCGCCGGAAGCGCTCGAAATCATTCTGGAGAGCTTTGAGGGTCCGCTGGATCTTTTGTTATATTTGATTCGGCGGCAAAATCTGGACATCCTAGACATCCCGGTGGCTCGGGTTGCCGAGCAATACATCGGTTATGTCGAGTTGATGCGCGAGTTGCGCCTGGATCTGGCGGCCGACTATCTGGTCATGGCGGCGATCCTGGCAGAGATCAAATCCCGCCTGCTGTTGCCTCGCTCACCCGAGGCGGATCAGGATGAGGAAGACCCTCGGGCCGAGTTGATCCGACGGTTGCAGGAATACGAGCGATTCAAGAAGGCCGCTGAGGACATGGACGGCCTGCCGCGGATGGATCGGGACTGGTTCCAGGCGGTGGCCCATTTTCCCGATCGGCAACGTATTCAGGTTCCACCCGAGGTCGATCTGCGTGAGTTGCTGCTGGCCTTCAAGGCAGTATTGCGTCGGGTCGACCTGAATGCCGAACATCACATCCGGCGCGAGCCCTTGTCGATCAGGCAGCGAATGAGCGAGATCCTTGGCAAGCTTCGCGATGGACAGTTTCACCGGTTCGAGGAGGTTTGCGAACTCGATCAAGGTCGCCCTGGCGTGGTCGTGAGCTTCATGGCATTGCTGGAACTGGTCAAGGCCGCCTTGCTGGAAATCGTGCAGGAGCGCCCGTTGGCGCCGATTTATCTGAAAAGCCTCGCTTGAGCGGGAGGATAAGCAATTGCAACAATGCCAGATCAAGGCGATCGCAGAGGCGGCGCTGCTCGCGGCCGCGCAGCCATTGAGCGTGGCCCAGCTGCTGCAACTGTTCGATGAGCACGATGGCGTCAGCCAGTCGGCTCTGGGCGCGGCGCTGGCCGAACTGGACGGCGACTGCGCCGAGCGTGGCGTGGAATTGCACGAGGTGGCCAGCGGCTTTCGCTTGCAGATCAAGGCGCAGTGGGCACCTCGGGTCTCCAGACTCTGGACCGAGCGCCAGAGCCGCTACTCCAGGGCACTGCTGGAAACCCTCGCGCTCATTGCGTACCGGCAGCCGATCACTCGCGGAGAGATCGAGGCGGTGCGTGGCGTCGCGGTGGCTACAAGCATCATCAAGACTCTCGAGGAACGCGAATGGATACGCGTCCTTGGCCACCGGGATCTGCCTGGCCGGCCGGCATTGTTCGGCACCACCCGCGCTTTCCTGGATTACTTCAACCTCAAGACACTCGACGAACTGCCCACGCTGGCCGAGATCCGCGATCTGGAAAGTCTGGAACCGGAACTGGCTTTTCCCAACGACCAGGCGGATCACGGACGAGCCGGGCCCACCTCCGCACCGATCGCTGCCACTGACGCAGACGAGCAACAACCGGCGATGCCGGCCGTGCCTTAAGGATTATCGATGACTCTGACTCTCAAACTGCGTTCGGACGGCAAGCAGGAACGCCTGCACAAGGTACTGGCCACCTCCGGACTGGGCTCCAGGCGCAAGCTGGAAGAACGCATCCTGCAGGGCGAGGTCAAGCTCAATGGCCAGCCCGCCGAACTGGGCTCGGTGGTCTCTCCCGGCGATCGGGTGGAAATGGACAGCAAGATGTACCTGATCCGTTCCGCCAACGGACGACTGGGCCAGGTGCTGATGTATCACAAGCCCGAGGGCGAACTGACTGCGCGGGTCGATCCGGAAGGCCGACCCACGGTGTTCGAGAGCCTGCCCTTTCTCAAGGGCGCGCGCTGGGTCGCGGTAGGCAGGCTGGATTTCAATACCACCGGGCTGCTGCTGTTCACCACCGACGGCGATCTGGCCAACCGGCTGATGCATCCCTCCAACGAGTTGCCGCGCGAATATGTCGCCCGTGCCTTCGTCGACGATCCCGATGCCTTGCCGGATATTCTTGCCAGATTGCAGGCGCCGATCGAACTGGACGATGGTCCGGCCCAGTTTGACGAGGTCGAGCTGATCGGCTCGAGCGCGCACAATGCGCTGTTCAAGATCAGCCTGCGCGAGGGCCGCAATCGCGAAGTGCGGCGGATGTTTGGTGCGATCGGACTGGAGGTGGGACGGCTCAAGCGCACCCGCTACGGGCCGATCGAGCTGCCGATGCGGCTGGCCCGGGGCAGTTACGAGACGCTGACGCCGGAATTGGCGTTGGACCTGGCCAAGGCCGCCGGCCATGACGTCGCCGGCAGTCAGTTGATTGCCGAACCCGAGGCGCTGGCAC
>JBGTIE010000488.1:0-4813 GCA_041745855.1 Lysobacterales bacterium
TCCAGCACCTTGCCGCCGCGACCATCCGGCAGCACGGCCATCAACAGCACCCCGAGCAGGGCGACGCTCGCGTCCGAGGCGCCATCCAGACCAGTCCACGCGCGCCAGCCGCCAAAAGGCTCGGTGCGGGTGACCCAGGCCAGCGCGACCAGACCGAAACAGGCCACCGCGCGTATTTCCACCGTCTGCCACGGCCCTAGCCGAGGCAGTTCACCGACACCCGCACCCTGCAGGCGTCGACCCAGCCACAGGGCAATGATTGGCAGCACCAGCGCCAGGATCGGCAGACTGAATTTGAACCAGGCCAGAAAACCAATCTCGTTGCCGGTCTGGGCCTCGTAGACCGAGCGGAAGATCAGGTTCGGTGGGGTGCCGATGGGGGTGCCCATGCCGCCGACGCTGGCGCCGTAGGCGATGCCGAGGATCAGCGGCACGGTCAGGGTCGAATCACGGTTTGGGCCGAGCACGGCGAGCGCCACCGGCGTGAGCACCAGCACCGTGGCGGTGTTGCTGATCCACATGCTGAGAATGCCGCTGGTCAGGACGAAGCCCCACAGCACCCGGCGGGCGCTGCCGGTGCCGGTCAGACGCAGCATCCCGAAAGCCAGTCGCCGATGCGCGCCGGCGGCCTCGATCGCGGCCGACAGCATGAAGCCGCCGGCCAGCAGCAGGATCACTTCGTGGCCGTAGGCCTGCGCCACCTGGACCGGGGTCAGCACGCTCAGTAGCGGAAACATCGCCAGCGGGATCAGGGCGGTGACCGAAACCGGAATCGGCGCGAAGATCCACCACAGCGCGACCCAGACCGTTACCCCTGCGGTGACCGCCAGCGACCACGGTTGACTGCCGGCGAGCACGGCGCAAGTCAGGATTCCTGCCAGCGGCGCAAGCACCAACAGGATCGATTTCCATGGCAACGACATCCAGCCCCCTTCCCCGGGTAATGTGCGAGTGCGAGTCAAACTGTTGCTCCCGCGCGCAAAAGCAGTGATTTGGCGAGCCGAAAGCGCAAACGCCGCTGGGCGTTGTTGCTTTGACTGGGCCCTGGGCCCTTCTCCTTAACCCGTCGTCCCACCCCAACTCACGACCGCGCCCCCATCTTTACACGGCTGTCGGTTTTCGTGCGCTCTGACACATCCGCGGCCGTCGATACTGACAAAATGTCAGTAACCGCCATTGGGCCGTTGTCTTGTGCGCGTCAGTCTGCGACATTTAACGTAATGTATGGACGTGGATTGACGACCCTGGCGAAATGCGAGGCTGGTCGGCCATTCACGGATGGTCCGACACCTGCCGCCGCTAACCGGAGCAAGCCAAAGTGATGATGGAGATCATGGTCATGGTGCTTGCCGGGGTCGCCGTGGTGGCGGCGATCGCCGCGATAGTCTTCGCAATGCGCGGTGCGCAGGCGCGTGAACGGCTGGCAGGCATCGAAGGCGAGATGCAATCGATGCAAAGCAGCCAGGCGCAAGTGATCCACACCACCAAACTGGCGTCGCTCGGCCAAATGATCGCCGGCGTGGCGCACGAAATGAATACGCCGCTGGGCTTTGTCAAAAGCAATGTCGAAGTCGTCGGCGAATTGGTGCAGGAGCATTTCGACCAGACCAGCAACCGACTGTCCACCGCGGCCGACTGGCTGCAGAAGCTGTCCCGCGCCGACCTGTCCTCGGCCGCCAGCCAGCAGGCGGTACGACAGGCCGCTGCCAAGCTTGCCGGGGCGCTGCAGGTCATCGCCCAGTCGGATCTGGCCGATGCGCGGGATCTGTTGAAGGACTCGGTGGAAGGCATCGACCAACTGACCAATCTGGTGCGCAATCTGAAAGGCTTTGCGCGGGTCGATCGCGATGGCATGGATCTGATGAATCTCAATGAGGGTATCGAGAGCGCGTTGACCATTGCCCAGCATCAATTGCGCGACCGGATCGAAGTCATCAAGGAACTGCAGAGCGTGCCGCAGGTGCGCTGTGTACCCAGTCAGATCAATCAGGTATTTCTCAACCTGATCACCAATGCCGCCCAGGCGATGGGCGAAAGCGGAGTCCTGAAATTGCGCTCCAGGCGCAACGGTGATTTCGTCGAGGTGGAAGTGGAGGACAACGGTTCGGGGATCGCCGAGGAGGTGTTGCCGAAAATCTTCGATCCCTTCTTCACCACCAAGGCGGTCGGCGAAGGTACCGGTCTGGGGCTGTCGATCGTGCACAAGATCATCCACGCCCACGGTGGCAGCATCAAGGTGCGAAGTACGCCAAACATTGGCACGACATTCAGCGTTAGTCTGCCGGTCGAGCATGCTGCATTGCGACAGGCAGCACAGAGCCAGACCAACGGACCTACCCCGTGACCCAGCGCCCCTTGCGAATTCTGTGCATCGACGATGAGTCCCGCATCCTGCGGGCCTTGCGGGCGCTGTTCCGGCATCACGAGGTGTACATCACGGCCGACCCGAACGAGGCGATCGCACTGGCCAGGGACAAGGACATCGACGTCATCGTCTGCGACCAGCGCATGCCGGTGATGACCGGAGTCGAAGTGCTGCGCGAGATTCGCGCCGCACAACCGCGGGCGATGCGCATTCTGCTCACCGGCTACGCCGATCTGCAGGCGATCCTGGGATCGGTCAACGAAGGCGAGGTCTTCCGCTACGTCAACAAGCCGTGGGACAACCGCGAACTGGTGGCGCTGGTGGAACTGGCCGGCAAGATCGCGCGCGAAGCGCCGGTAGTGATCAGTGGCCCGGTCAGCGAGCGTGAGCAGGATGAGGCGCGGAGGCAGGTGGGGATCCTGGTGATCGAGGATGACGGCGAGACCCAGCGGCGTCTGCGCGAGATCCTCGGCGAGCACTATCAGATACGTTTCGCGACCAGCGCCGAGCGCGCTCTGCAGGTGCTGGAGCAGCATGAGACCGGCGTAATCATCTCCGAGACCGAAGGCACTCGCGGCGATCTGACCGAAATGCTCAAGTCGCTCAAGCACTATCACCCGCATATCGCAACCGTGGTCATGACCGATCGCGCCAACGCGCAACTGGCGATCGACCTGATCAACGAAGGCCAGGTCTACCGGATGTTGCTCAAACCGGTGCGCACCGGCTCCTGCCGGCTCAGCGTGGAAGCCGCGGTCGGACGCTATTGGCAGCTCAAACAGAACCCACAGGCCGCCCGTCGCTTCCTGGTTGCCGCCCGCCAGGCTCCTTCGTGGCTCAGCGCGAGCCTGATCGAGCGCATCAAGCTGCTGCCGTCGCGGCTGCTGGGGCGGGTGCATTAGGAACAGGGCTGAGGGTCAGGAAGAGCAAGCGCCCAGGGCCCAGGGCTCAGGGCCCAGAAGAGCTGCGGCGTGCGCGTAGGATGTCGGTGAGCTCCTCAAATCCGCGTCTTTGGAGGGCCTAGGGCCCAGGGCCCAGAAGAGCCCCGCCGTGCGAACTTGCTCTTACGTAAAACGTAAAACCTGGAACCGCTCTTCCGACAACGTCGAGTCGCCGTGCGACCTGATCGCTAGCCGCGACACTCCCGATTCAAGGTATAGGTCCCGCACAGCTCCGCAACCGCCAGCACATGGCCTTCGATCGCCTCGAGCACGCTCTCGGCGGTGAAGTCGGCGCGATCGATGGCCGTGCGTTCCACGTCCAGTGCATACAGCCGGAAATGGTAATGATGCAGGCGCTCGTCGTTCCATGGCGGGCAGGGACCGTCGTAGCCGTAATAGTCGCCGTCGCCCATGAAGCCACCATAATCGTTCAAACCCTGCCGGCTGCCGGGAGGGCCGGGTGGATTGCGTTGGCCGCCCTTGACTACGCCATTGGCGCAGCTGCCGGCGGTGATCTCGCGCAACTGGGTCGGCAGGTCGATCATGACCCAGTGAATGAAGTCCTGCCTCGGCTGGTCGACGGGAATGCTGGTGCCGGCCTTGTTGACGTCGTCGAAGATGGTTGGCACGTCACTGTCGACGCAGATCAGCGCAAAGGACCGGGCCTGGGCGGGTACCTCGCGCCACGCCAGATGCGGGTTGCGGTTGTCGGACAGGGCCATTGGCGCCTGCGCGTCCAGACGGCCATAGGCGAACTGCGCCGGAATCGGCTGGCCTTCGTTGAAGCTGGTGCTGGTCAACTGCATGTCGATCTCCTCGATTGCCAATGGATAGGGGCAAGCGTCAGGCGCCCTTGCGCAAGGCCTTGAGCCCCTCCGCCAGCGGGCCCTGATAGAGCGCCGCATGTCCGGCCGGGAAATGCCCGGTCAGGTCGCCCAGGGTCTTTTCGGCGCGGAAACTGATCGACTCCGGATCCAGCCCCAGTTGCTGCAGTAGTTGCGCCATGCGTTGCTGCGGTTCGGCCAGCAGTTCGTCGAAACCGACCCGTACGACCGGCATCCGGTCACTGCGGGCGATCATCTCGAGATGGCTGGCGGCAGCGGCGAGCCACTCGCCGGCCTGGGCGGGCGAGTCAAAACGGAGCCGATGCAGGCCGGGGAAGGCCAGCCAGTCAAGCATGCACTCCTTCAGATCACGCTCGACCAGGATCACCGCCGCACCCGGGAACACGCTGGCCAGGGCTGAATGGAGCAGCACGTCGATATGTGGCAGCCAGTCGATCAGCAGCCGGGCCGAGGGCAATGCACCTCGACGTTGCAGGGCCTTGCGCCAGCGCCGGCGCAGAATCATCGCCTGACCTTCGCTCAAGCCCTTCTGAAAGGCGGGCCAGTCGGGCTGCGAGAAACCGTCGAAACGGGCCGTGCCACTGAAGCGGTCGGCCGGCAGCACCACCTCTGGATGGCGCCGCAGCGAGGCGGCAAGGTGCTGCACGCCGCTGCCCGGCAGG
>JBGTIE010000489.1:0-12952 GCA_041745855.1 Lysobacterales bacterium
ATCGAGTCGTCCGTGCCGACGGCCGCATCGCCTTCGCCGCCGACAACCCGTCTTTCGCCGAACAGCGGGCGAGGCTGCAGGCCGAAGGGGTGGCGGTCGTCAATGGCAGGGTGCGCAGGCCGACCGGGTCAGGGGATCTGGATGCGTTGCTTTTCTCTTAGTAGGGCTGAGGGGTGAGGGCTGAGGGGCTAGAGGAGCAGTTCCAGTGGCCAGTTCCAGCACACACGGGCCATGAACCCTCGTCATCGCGAGGGAGCTTGCGACCGCAGCGATCCAGAGATTTTCGCTCCTGGTGTGGTTCAGATCTCTGGATTGCCACGGCATGCGCTGCAGTCACCCGCAAGCTCCCAAGCGCGCGCCGCGCATGTCTCGCAATGACGAATCAATGAGGTTACGTCATGGGTTCATGGAGAGGCCCGCGCCGCTTGAACTCCATTCAACGGCGCGCACCCATTCGGCGCGGGCCGCGGCAATCCAGTGCTCCTAGTTCGTCAGAAGCAAGCGCGATTGCCGCAGTCGCTTGGGCTCCTTCGCAATGACGAAGGTTCAAGGCCAGTGTGTATCTCGGATCCCGAAAAGGCGCCCCGCGATGACGAGGCTTGATGGTCCGCATGATGCGGAGCTCACCGACATCCTACGCTCGTCGCCGCGGCTATTCGGGACCTTGAGTGCTGCTCTTCTGACCCCTCAGCCCTCAGCCCTCAGCCCTATCCTCAAAAACGCCCCGACCGTCCCGGCGCAACCAGTCACCCCACCCTTGCCTGCACCAGAAACCGCGACTCGTACAGCAGTTCCTCGACCAGCGCCTGCTGGCCGTCGTCGAAGACGTAGGCCAGATGATCGCCGCCTTCGCGCACCAGTTGGGCGCGCAGGACGATGACGGTGTCCTGATCGAAGATGAAATAGAGCTTGGCGGTATTGCCCACGCCGTCGGGCCAGATCGGCGGGCGGGACAGGCGTGCGCCGCCGCCGGAGACATCTTCGACGGCGGTCAGGTAGCCGCCCTCGGCGGGCGCGACCAGGACAGCGGCGGCGGACAGTCCGATGCGGGGATGACGGCGCTTTTCACTGGGGTTCATGATGGGGCCGGTGCGGGATACAGAGGCTCATATTGCCACGCCAGAGGCTGCGGCAAGCGCCAAGCGGGTCACGGGGTGCGTCAAACTGATGCAGTGATGGGGATCACTGGTGTGAAGTCGGAGTCGGGGTCGGAATCGGAATCGGAATCGGAATCGGAATCGAAACAAGGCAAATGACATGGCCACGAACGATCAGCCGTGTTCAGGGCAGCCATAGAGTACGTCGGCTAGGCGCATCTCCGTACTCCACCGGATCGTGCCGATGTTGACGACGCGGGGCAGCGCGGTTACTTGGGTCGCGAGCTACGCCGGGGAACGGATCGATACCGATTCCGATTCCGATTCCGACCCCGACCCCGAACCCGTGAACTGATCAGGCTTGAATCACCGTCCCAAGCAATATGTCCCGCTCGCGCCAGTCCCGCAGCATCCCGAGTCCCGCCTGAACCACGGAATCGGGCTGGCTGCTGCCGATCGCCGTAGCCAGCCGCCGCAACTGCTCCAGCCCGGAGTGCCGCGGATCCTCGGCCAGCTGGTTCAGCAACTGGGCGGCGATCGGGTTGGTGCGCAGGAAGCGGACCTGATCATTGCGGTCGCGCCATACGGCGAGAAAGGTTGGCTCGGCCGGCGGCTCGTGTGGCTGATGGTCGGTGTCAATCTGTTCGACCGGGTAGTGATAGGCCAGCCGCCATAGCAAAGGCGAGACCTGCGGAATCCCATTGGCCAGATCACCGTCGGGATCGGCAGCGACGGCATCGATTTCCTCCGGCGAAATCGCCAGGGCCAACTCGACCCATTCGTAGTGCATCAGCTCAAACAGGAACGGCCAGCACTCGGCCCAGTGCTGCGGATGCTCCTCCACGAAGCGCAGCATCTCGCGTGCCAGCTCCGGAAACAGCGGGGTGTGGCTGGCGTGCTCGGCGTAGAAGCGGCGCACCAGTGCGGCGAAGTCCTGCTCACCCAGCACCTTCAGGGCAACCGGAAAATTGCCCCCGAGCAGGTTCAGGACGTTGTTGATGAACAGTCGGCGATAAATCGCCAGTCGCCGTTCTTCCCAGCCGGCCGGCGCCGGGTTGGCGGCCGGATCGCGCAGGTGTGCGGCCAGTCCGCGAGTGAGCTGCTCGGCCCGTTGCATGCTCAGGCGAACGCTTTCCGGGGCAGCGTGGGAGCGGCGCGGTAGGGCGCCTGGATCGCGCGCAGCCGGTCGAGCTCGGCCAGCAGTTCGGCCAGCGGCGGCAGGTTGAAGTCTCGCTCGAGCAGGGTCGGGCGCGGACCGATGCGTTGATAAGTGTAGTCGAGCAGATCAAAGACCGGATCGATGATGGCCGCACCATGGGTGTCGACGATCAGATCCTCGGCCTCGTTGTCGTGCCCGGCCACATGCAGGTAGGCCACCCGCTCGGCCGGCATCGCATCGATGTAACGACGGGGGTCGTAGCGATGGTTGACCGAATTGACGTAGACGTTGTTGACGTCCAGCAACAGCAGGCAGTCGGCCCGCTCGAGCACCGCAAGTACGAACTCGATCTCGCTCAGATCGGTGGCCAGCGGCGCGTAGTAAGACGAGTTCTCCACCGCCATCTGGCGGCCGAGCAGATCCTGGGTCTGGCGAATGCGCGCCGCGACGTGTTCGACGGCGTCTTCGGTGAACGGAATCGGCATCAGGTCGTACAGATGCGCATCGTCGGTGCAGGCGCTCAGGTGTTCGCTGTAGAGCACCGCGCCGTGGCTGTCCATCAACTGGCCGACGCGCTTGACCAGCGTTTCGTCGAGTGGGCTGGGGCCGCCCAGTGACAGTGACAGGCCGTGACAGATCAGCGGGTAGCGATCGGTCATCTGGCGGAACTGGCGTCCCCATTTGCCACCCAGGGCGATCCAGTTTTCCGGCGCGACCTCGAAGAAATCAACGTGATCGGCCAGATCGGCCTGGGCCTGGAGGGAGCTGAGCAGCCCCCGCCGCAGGCCCAGTCCGGTACCGAGACTGTGCAATCCGGAGTGCATTGCCATCAGGCAAGTCTCAGTGGATTCAGCAAAGCACTGCGATCAGCCGCCGCACTTGCCCTCACCGCACTTGCCTTCCTTGCCCTTGTCGCCCTCACCGCACTTGCCTTCACCGCACTTGCCTTCCTTGCCTTTCTCGTCGCCGACCTGCATGTAGCCGGAATTGAGCTCATCGGCGCTGAAGGGGTTGGCTGAGGTGGCATAAGCGGACATGGCGACGGTGCCCAGCAGCGCGGCACCCATGGCAATGGTCAGCGGCTTGACGATTTTCGACATAGCAATATCTCCTGGTGGGAATGCGCCCGTTGTCCGGGCTTGTAAAACGCCTCGCTGGGCGATGACGAACCGCTTGGTGAGCGGCCGGGATAAACCATACCCCCGGATTGTGTACGCAACAAGCGCGCCCCGCCCACGCACAGCAACAGACCCGCCGTATCGGCAACCGCTTTCAGCTGCCCTTGATAGGCTGTTCAGTTGGGCTTGACGCTTGGCGCCGCAGTTCGGCCTTGCGCGCCCTGCACAGATCATCGACCGGGCACTGCTCGCACAAAGGCTTGCGCGCCTTGCAAATGTAGCGGCCATGCAGGATCAGCCAGTGGTGGGCATGCTGGCGATACTGTGATGGCACGCGTCTGAGCAACTGCAGCTCGACCGCCAGCGGCGTCTTGCCCGGGGCCAGGCCGGTCCGGTTGGAAACCCGGAAGATATGTGTGTCGACCGCGATGGTCGGCTCGCCAAAAGCGGTATTGAGGACCACGTTGGCGGTCTTGCGGCCGACCCCTGGCAGTGCTTCCAGACTGGCCCGATCCGATGGCACCACACCGCCGTGATCGCGTAGCAGGATCTGGCAGGTCTGCAGCAGATGGCTGGCCTTGTTGCGAAACAGACCCAGCGTACGCAGCGCCTCGCTCAGTTCCTCCAGACCCAGATCGAGGATCGCCTGGGCCGTGTTGGCGCGCCGAAACAGCGTTGCCGTAACCTTGTTGACGCCCACGTCGGTCGATTGCGCCGACAGCAGCACCGCCACCAGCAACTCGAACGGCGTGGACCAGTTCAGTTCGGTCTTCGGCGTTGGCTCCAGTGCCGCCAGGCGGGCGAAGAATGCTTCCCGATCCGCTGCTTTCACGGGCTACACCGTATCGGCGCGCCGCCGCAGGTAGTTGAGCAGATCCATCCGCGTGATCAGGCCCAGGAAATGTTCGCCGTCGACGACGATCGCCACCTTGCCGGCGTTGAAGATCGACAGCAAATCGGCCACGCCCTGTTTAACCTGGACCGATTCCAGGTCGGTCACCATCGCGGTGGCGACCGTGTCGCGGAAGCGCTCTTCGTTGCCGTAGACGTGCATCAGCACATCGGACTCGTCGAGGATGCCGACGATGCGATCGCCCTCCATCACCGGCAGTTGCGAGATGTCGTACAACTTCATCCGCTGGTAGGCCTGGGTCAGCAACTCGTTCGGGCCGACCACCACGGTATCGCGCTGGCTGTAGGGCCGGAAGATCAGATCGCGCAGGTCGCCGTACAGTTCCCGGTCCAGGAAGCCGTTGTCGAGCATCCAGTAGTCGTTGTACATCTTCGACAGATACTTGTTGCCAGTGTCGCAGACAAAGGCCATGACTCGCTTGGGCTGGCTCTGCTCGCGGCAGTAGCGTAGCGCGGCGGCAACCACGGTGCCGGTCGACGACCCACCCAGGATGCCCTCGCTGCGGAGTAACTCGCGGCCGGTATGGAAGCTCTCGGCGTCGGTGATCGCATAGGCCTTCTTGACCCGCGAAAAATCGCTGATCGACGGCAGGAAATCTTCGCCAATGCCTTCGACCATCCACGACGAGCTCTTGGTGTCGAGCACGCCCTCGTTGATGTAGCGGGTCAGGATCGAGCCGACCGGATCGGCCAGGATCAGCTCCACGTGTGGCGCGGCACGCTCGAAGAAACGGCTCAGTCCCGTCATCGTGCCGGACGATCCGACGCCAAAGACGATGGCATCGACATCGTGGCCCATCTGGGCCCAGATCTCCGGCCCGGTGCCTTCCTCGTGCGCCTTCGGGTTGGCCGGGTTACCGAACTGGTTGACGAACAGCGCATCGGGGGTCTCGTTGGCGATCCGCTCGGCCAGATCCTGGTAGTACTCCGGATGGCCCTTGGCCACATCCGAGCGGGTCAGCACCACCTCTGCACCCATCGCCTTGAGATTGAAGATCTTCTCCCGGCTCATCTTGTCCGGCACCACCAGGATCAGCCGATAGCCCTTCTGCTGCGCTACCAGCGCCAGGGCCAGCCCGGTGTTGCCAGCGGTACCCTCGACCAGCACGCCGCCAGGCTTGAGCAGGCCACTGCGCTCGGCATCCTCGATCAGGCTCAGGCCAATACGATCCTTGATCGAGCCGCCCGGATTCATGTTTTCGAGCTTCAGGAACAAGGTGCAGGGCCCGGTCTGCAGCTTGTGCGTCTGCACGATGGGAGTCTGCCCGATCAATTCGAGCACGCTTTGATGGATGACCATGGACGGATGCCAGCGCGGGGAGAGTGGCGCGAAGGGTACGCGATCCGACCGTCTGGTCCCAGCGGGGACGGGGTTCAGTCGGGAGTCGGGAGTCGGGAGTCGGGAGTCGGGAGTTGGGGTGGGGAGTCGGCGTCGGCGTCGGAATCGGAATCGGGATCGGCATCGACGGCAACGACCGTGTTGTAGCCATGAACGACCAGACCGGCGCCACGCGACCGATCGGGCAGGCGAACGGCGTCCAGGCTCGGCGCCGGCTGAATCTCATCCCAGGGTAGAACCTCGGATCAGTAGTGCAACAACGTTGCCCCGCAGCGCTTCGCGAACTCACGATCGAAAGTGACCAGACTGGTCCGGACCCGGCTGGCCTCGTGTGCAATCAGCGCGTCAGCGAAATCGACTCCGGCTGCATAGCCGGCTACGGCGGCGTCAAAGCTGTCAGCGGCCTGTAAGCGTATCGCCGGATGCGCGCGGAGCGTTTGCAGTACCTCAAGGATCGACCCGCGGTCGAAGCCGAAAGCTCTCTGAAGGACCCAGGTCAACTCGGCCTGAACCACTTGCGCAACATGGATCTCCCGCATAGGCGCCAGAAAGGCGCGGGCCGCCTGGGTCTGGTCAGGCGCAGAGTCGTCGTCGATCAATGCGCGCAACAGGACATTCGTGTCAACGGCGATTGATGCGTGCGGCGACTTCGTCAAGGACAGCCTCCTTCATCTGATCCAGGGATACTCCCTGGCGAGCCTTCAGCACACCGAACAAGGACGGGACGCTACTGTCGACTTTTTCCAGCACGATGACTCCTTCGCGGTCGACAAAGCGCACTGCCGTGCCGGGCTTGATGCCCAGCTTGCGTCGAATGGCCACGGGGATGGTCACTTGGCCCTTGGCGGAAGCCGTTTGCACGGGGGTAGTACTGCTACTCATGTAAAACCTATTGTAAAAGTAAAGGAGCGGACCAATGGTACTACCTCCGCGCACGATCTGACAGTTCTTCGAAAGCGAGATCCCTTCGGGGTCGGGGTCGGTATCGGCATCGGAATCGATTTCGTATCGGCCAAACCCTCATCCTCCTCGCGAACCGTGGCCACACCGCCACCTCGTTCGTGGCCAGGATCCATGTCGTTGCCCTCGATTTCGATTTCGACCCCGATTCCGATTCCGATCCCGACCCCGATTCCGATTCCGATTCCGACCCCGATTCCGACCCCGACCCCGACTTCACATTGCATCAGTCTGAATAGCACCCTCAAGGCCCGATCGCCTTGCGGCTGATGGAGTCGACCCGGTACGCTTGGAGGATGGGAATGAAGCCAGCTCGTTCGGAAAGCGAACCGCCCTTGCAGCCCTCCACTGGATCGCCAGTCGAGGACAGCGCGGCAGCGCAGGACGGGCCGGGGGAGCAGATTGCGCCGGTGGAGATCGGGGGGCGTCGGGGCCTCGATCCGACCCGGTATGGGGACTGGGAAAAGAACGGACGTTGCATCGATTTCTAGGCTTTATGCCTGGAATCGATGTGGCAGGACACGGGCACTTGAATCAGGCCAGCGCGCCTTGAGGGGTAACGCATGAGTACGAGCTCGCCATCGGGGGGCAACCGCCCCCTGTCGCCGTTCATGATCGGGCCGTACTACCGGCCACAGCTGACGTCCATCCTGTCGATCACCCATCGCATCTCGGGTGTGTTCCTGTGTCTGGGCGCACTGACGCTGGTCTATGCCTGGGTTGCGCTGGCCTCCGGCGCCGAGATGTTTGCCGCCTTCACCGAATGCCTGGCCTCGCCGATTGGCATGGCGCTGGTGGCCGGATCGGTGCTGGCGCTGTGGTTCCATTTCTTCAACGGCATCCGCCACCTGTTCTGGGATGCCGGGCGCGGTCTGGATCTGGCAACCAGTTATCGCAGTGGCTACGCAGTGGTCGCACTGGCGCTGGTGGTCGGTTTCGGCCACCTCTGGCTGCTCTACGGGAGGGTCTGAAGGCATGAGTCTGCAAACACCTGGTCTGCAAACCCCGCTGGCGCGTGTCCATGGCCTCGGCTCTGCGCGCAGCGGTACCGACCACTGGACGGCGCAGCGGGTCACCGCGATCCTGCTGCTGCCGCTGACGCTATGGTTCCTTTACTTCCTGACCACACTGATCGGGGCCGACTACGCTGCAGTCAGGGCGGCGGTGGCGCAACCCTGGATAGCTGCGCTGCTGGCGGTCTACACGATCCTGGTGCTCTATCACGCCCAACTAGGTCTGCAGGTGGTGATCGAGGACTACGTGCATGTGCGCTGGCTGGAACTGAGCATGCTGATCGTGATCAAGTTCATCGTGTTGTTCGGCTCGATCGCAGTGCTGCTGGCACTGGCCCGGGTCGCTCTGAGCGCCTGATGGCTGGCATTCAAGGACGGAAATCATGAGCGCTTACAAGGTCAACGTACACAAATATGATGTCGTCGTGGTTGGTGCCGGGGGCGCGGGATTGCGCGCGACGATGGGCGTGGCGGCGAAGGGTCTGAAGACTGCCTGCCTGACCAAGGTCTTCCCGACCCGCAGCCACACGGTGGCCGCCCAAGGAGGCATCAGCGCAGCGCTAGGCAACATGGGCGAGGACGACTGGCGCTTCCATTTCTACGACACCATCAAGGGCTCGGACTGGTTGGGTGACCAGGACGCGATCGAGTACATGTGCAAGGAGGCGGTTCCGGCGATCATCGAGCTGGAACACTACGGCGTGCCGTTTTCGCGTACCGAAGACGGCCGCATCTATCAGCGCCCCTTCGGCGGCATGACCACCCACTACGGCAAGGGCACGGCGCAGCGCACCTGCGCGGCGGCCGACCGTACCGGGCACGCGATGCTGCATACGCTTTACCAGCAGGCATTGAGCTTCGACGCGCGCTTTTACATCGAATACTTCGCGCTCGACCTGGTGATGGAAGATGGCGTCTGCAAGGGCGTGCTGGCGTGGGATCTGGCCAGCGGCGAGTTGCATCTGTTCCAGGCCCACGCGGTGATCCTGGCCACTGGCGGTTACGGTCGGGCATTCTTTTCCTGCACATCGGCTCACACCTGCACCGGCGACGGCAATGCGATGGTGCAGCGCGCCGGCATCCCGCTGCAGGACATGGAATTCGTCCAGTTCCATCCGACCGGCATCTATGGTGCCGGCTGCCTGATCACCGAGGGTGTGCGCGGCGAGGGCGGCTATCTGACCAACTCCAAGGGCGAGCGCTTCATGGAGCGCTATGCGCCCAATGCCAAGGACCTGGCCTCGCGCGACGTGGTCAGTCGGGCGATGACGGTCGAGATTCGCGAAGGTCGCGGGGTCGGCGCCGAGAACGATCATATCCATCTGCACCTGGAGCACCTGGGCCCGGAAGTGATCCACGAGCGCCTGCCGGGAATCGCCGAAACGGCGCAGATCTTCGCCGGGGTGGATGTGGCGAAGGAGCCGATTCCGGTGCTGCCGACGGTCCACTACAACATGGGCGGCATCCCGACCAACTTCCACGGCGAGGTGGTACAGCTCAAGGACGGCAATCCGGACTCGATCGTGCCGGGGCTGTTCGCGATCGGCGAGGCGGCCTGCGTCAGCGTCCACGGCGCCAATCGGCTCGGTTCCAACTCGCTGCTCGATCTGGTGGTGTTCGGTCGCGCGGTGGCGAACCGCTGCACCGAGTTGCTCAAGCCGAATCAACCGCATCGGGAGATTCCGGCCAGCCGCTACGATTTTGCGCTCGACGCTTTCGACAAGGTGCGCCATGCCAAGGGCGATCTGCGCACCGCCGACATCCGCCTGAACATGCAGAAGGCGATGCAGAAGGATGCCGCGGTATTCCGCACCCAGGAGAGCCTGAGCGCCGGCTGTATCGCGATCAGCCAGGTCTATGACAGCTACAGCCAGGTCCAGGTCACTGATCGGTCGATGATCTGGAACTCCGATCTGGTCGAGACGCTGGAGCTGCGCAATCTGCTCAGCCAGGCGGTGGCGACGATGTACTCGGCCGAGCACCGCAAGGAGTCGCGCGGCGCGCATGCGCGCGAGGACTACCCGGATCGCAATGACGACGACTGGTTCAAGCACACGCTGGTGTACGTGGACGAGACCGGCAAGGCGACCTTCGATTATCGGCCGGTCCATCTGTACACCCTGTCCGGCGAAGTCGAGCCGGTGCCACCGAAGGCGCGCGTCTACTAGCGGCCGACCTTCAAGCAGTACAAACCATTCACCCCGCATTCGATCGAGTACAGACCATGGCGCAGTTCAGGCTTCCGAAGAACTCCAGAATGACCGGCGGCAAGCACTTTCCGGCAGCCTCCGGGGCGAAAGAGGTGCGCCGTTTCAAGGTGTATCGCTGGGATCCGGACAGCGGCCAGAACCCGCGTGCGGATACTTATGACATCGATATCGGCGCCTGCGGGCCGATGGTTCTGGACGCGCTGATCAAGATCAAGAACGAGATCGATCCGACCCTGACCTTCCGTCGTTCCTGCCGCGAGGGCATCTGCGGATCGTGCGCGATGAACATCGATGGCACCAACACGCTGGCCTGCACCAAGGACATCCGCGGGGTTAAGGGCGAGGTCCGCATCTATCCGCTGCCGCACATGGCGGTGGTGAAGGATCTGGTGCCGGACATGACCCATTTCTACGCCCAGTACGCGTCGATCCGGCCGTGGATCCGGACCCAGTCCTCGCCGCCGCCAGACTCCGAGAGACTGCAGTCCAAAGAAGACCGGGCCAAGCTCGATGGTCTGTACGAATGCATTCTGTGTGCCTGCTGCTCCACTTCCTGCCCCAGCTACTGGTGGAATGGCGACCGCTATCTGGGTCCGGCGATCCTGCTGCAGGCGTATCGCTGGATCGTTGATTCGCGTGACGAGGACACCGGTCAGCGGCTCGACGAGTTGGAAGATCCATTCCGGCTGTATCGCTGCCACACGATCATGAACTGCACCAAGACCTGTCCCAAGGGACTCAATCCGGCCTTGGCGATCGCAGAGATCAAGAAGCTGATGGTCGCGCGGCGCTCGATCTAGCCCGGCCCGAGCAACCAGCCATGGACGAGCGGGCAGGGCGCCTGCGCTGGCGCTGCCGGCGCGGCATGAAGGAACTCGATGCGTTGCTGACGCGCTATCTCAATGGCCCGCTGGCGAGGGCCGACACGGCCGAGTGGGATCGCTTCGAGCGCCTGCTGGAATGTGAGGACGACCAACTCTGGGACTGGCTCAGCGGTCGCATCCGTCCTCCCGATCAGGTGCTCGGTGAGCTCGTCGATCGAATCCGTCTTGCGGCTTGAGCCAGCCACAGCGCGCTGGCCACGGCGACTGTGGGCGCTGACCGCCGGTTCTCTGGTCGGTCTGGCCATGATGGCCAGCGCCGCGCCCGGATGGACCGTGTTGATCGCAGTGCTGGTGACCGTCACGCTGTGGCGCCGCAAGCACGCGGGACCGGCCCTGCTGTCCTTCAGCGGACGGCGGGTGGAGCAGTCTGGTACCGCGGTAGGCGCCGAACTGTATGATCACGCGTGGCTTGGCCCGCTGTGTTCGCTGCGCCTGCACGTGGACGATGGCCGCCGCCGGTCGCTGCTGTACGGGCCGTGGAATCTGTCCGCCGATCAACGCCGCCGGCTGCGGCTGCACTTGCGTCGTCTGGAGGCGACCAATTGATGCTCAAGCAACGACCGCTGGCGCTGTTCATAGGCCTGCGCTACACCGGTGCCAAGCGCCGCAATCACTTCATCTCCTTTATCTCGCTCGCCTCGATGATGGGCATTGCGCTGGGCGTGGCGGCGCTGATCGTCGTGTTGTCGGTCATGAATGGTTTCGAGAAGGAGTTGCGCTCGCGCATCCTGGGCATGGTCGCGCACGCCACGATCAGCGGCTGGAGCACCGAGTTGCAGGACTGGGAGGACGCCGCCAGCAAGGCCGACAAGGATGAGCGAGTGATCGGCAGCGCACCCTATGTCGAGCGCGAGGCGCTGTTCCAGGGGCGCCAGGTCAGCGGCGCGATTGTCCGCGGCGTGCTGCCCGAGCGCGAAGGCCAGGTGTCGGAACTGGGCGACAAGATGATTGCCGGCGAGCTGGTCGATCTACGTCCGGGCGAGTTCGGGATCGTCCTGGGATCGGAACTGGCGAACGCGCTGGGCGCAGATGTCGGCAGTCAGGTGACCCTGTATGCGCCGCAGGCCCGCAGCACGCCAGCCGGACTGATCCCGACGGTCAAGCGCTTTCGGGTGGTCGGACTGTTCGAGATTGGCATGTACGAATACGACCGCGGCATGGCGGTGATCCACATGAGTGATGCGCAGAAGCTGTTCCGCCTCGATCAGGGAGTCACTGGCCTGCGTCTGAAACTTACCGACATGTTCACCGCCTGGACGGTCAGTGCCGATCTGGGCCGGCAGATGGGCGGCGATTTGCGGGTGCGCGACTGGACCCAGCAGCATGCGAATTTCTTCAGCGCAATCCGCACCGAGAAGATGGTCATGTTCATCATCTTGTCGATGATCGTCGGCGTGGCCGCATTCAACCTGGTCTCCACACTGGTCATGGTCGTGACCGACAAGCAGGCCGATATCGCCATCCTGCGGACCTTGGGCGCCTCGCCCGGCCAGATCATGCGGGTGTTCATGGTCCAGGGCACGCTGATCGGCTGCGCCGGCACGCTGCTGGGAGTGTTGCTCGGGGTGCTGCTCGCGGCCAACGTGGAGACCGTGGTGCCGTTGCTGGAGCAGGCTTTTGGCTTCAAGGCGCTGCCAGGCGACATCTACTACATCAACAAGCTGCCTTCCGAGCTCAAGACCTCTGACGTTGGCCGGATCGCGCTGGTGGCGCTGCTGTTCTCGGCGCTGGCGACGATCTATCCGGCCTGGCGAGCTTCCCGCACCCAGCCGGCACAGGCGCTGCGCTATGAGTGAAACGGTGAGCAAGGACGTGGTGCTGGAAGCGCGCGGTCTGGGCAAGCGCTTTTCCGAAGGCGGGCTTGAGGTAAACGTCTTCCACGATCTGGACCTGCGCATCGAAGCCGGTGAGCGGGTCGCGATCGTCGGCGCATCGGGGGCGGGCAAGAGCACCTTGCTGCACCTGCTGGGCGGGCTGGATGTGCCCAGCGCCGGCGAGGTCTGGCTGCAGGGGCAGTTGCTGTCGGCACTGGGTGAACGCGAGCGCGGCGAGCTGCGCAATCATCATCTGGGCTTCGTCTACCAGTTCCATCATCTGCTGCCCGAATTCAGTGCACTCGAGAACGTCGCAATGCCGCTGCTGATCCGGGGCCTGCGGGCGGCCGAGGTGGAGAAGCGCGCCACTGCGCTGCTGGAGAGGGTCGGACTGGGCCCGCGGCTGCGCCACAAGCCAGGTGCGCTGTCCGGTGGCGAACGTCCGC
>JBGTIE010000490.1:0-2896 GCA_041745855.1 Lysobacterales bacterium
GTGCGGACATTGCCATCGTGCGCATCATCGGCTCGGATTCGCCCACGGTGAACTCGGCGCTCTCCTCCATCGCCGCATCCACGCCGGCGTCCAGTCGCAGCGTCGGTCGCAGGTGGTAGGCGCGCACGCCCGCATCGCGCAACTGGTAAAACAGGTCCATCGGGTCGGCCAGTTGATAGCTGCCTAGGGCCAGGATGGCCTCGTCGACGACCACCAGGGCCAGCTCGGCATCAGCTACCGGTTGACCCGCCGCGTCGCTGACGCGCACGGCCACGCGGGTGCTCGCTCCCGGCGCCAACTCGCTTTGCGCGGGCTCCAGATCCACTGTCAGGCGGCGCTCGGCGGTGGAGAGCTTGAGCATCAGAGTGCCGGCGGCCTGGGCCGGGCGCGGCGTCGTGCTACCGCCATCGCCGTCGTCGTCACGCGAGCTGGCACCGACCGCGATCACACTCACTTCCACGTTCGGCAGCCATTCGGCGCGAATCGGGATCTCCAGCGTGTGACTGCTGCCGTCGAACTGGAACTGGCGCTGCTCGAGCACGCCGTGGCGGCCCAGCGTGAGCAACCCGAAGCCGTCCTCGAAGGGTGCCTGGACCAGGATCCGGGCCACATCGCCGGGGCCGTAGCTGTCGCGATCGGGTATGAACTGCAGTTCCTCGATCTCGACGTTGTCGACCGGAGGTGCCTTGCCGCCGCTGACCCAACGCAGGATCCGGCTGGCGTTGCGACGCCCCTGGCTGTCTTCGACGATTGCGGTGATCCGGTACTGGCCGCCCTGCGCGGTCGCCAGTTCACACAGCGCCAGGCCCTCTCGATCGCTGCGCAGCTCGCACTGCTGCTCATCGCGAAGGACTTCACGAAACTCGCCACTGCGATGGATCCAGTCGACCCGTCCAGCGCGGACCGCAATCGTGTGGTCCGGCAGCGGTTGGCCATCGATGTCCACGACGATCATCTGCAAAGGCAGCGGCTGGTCGCGTTCGACAAAATAGGTGTCGGTCTTCAGGCCCACATAGGCGCCGCTGGGGTGGATCAGGGTGCTGCTGCTGGAGGTCCAGGCCTGGCGGTTGACGTCCTGGATGATGGCGTTGGCAGTAATCGTCAGCGGTCGCGGCAGCGTGTACTGGTCGAGCACGATGGCGAGGTCGTGATGACCGCCAGCATCGGTCTGGCCGGCGAACTGGGCCACGGCGCTGCCGCCACCAACAGGATCTGGCCGCCACCAGAAACTCTGGAAGCCAAAACTCCAGTCGCTGCGCCCGGGCGGTGTGTAGTTGGCGGTGGTGGCGGCCAGTTGCCAGCTCACCGGGGCGCCGGGCAGGGCGCCACCGGCGTAGTAGCCCGCCGTGGCGCGTGCCTGCAGGGTGTCGCCGGCAAACGCGGGGGTGGCTCCGAAACTGCTGCTGACCTCGAACTCCGGGGTCCGGAACTCCTGGATCTGGAAACTGTGCGTGTGCCGACCGATGCTCATGCCTGCCGCGCCGGTGAGCGAGAGCTGGACCGTCGCCTGGCCCAGATTGGGGGTGTCCGGGAGCTCGAAGGTCAGATCGAAGCCGCCCAGGCCGGCCAGCGCGGTTTCGCCCTCGAGCAGCGTGTTGCCGCGTGAGTCAACCACGCTGTAGTTGATCCCGAAGGCCTGCGCCGGCAGTCGCAGACCGCCATCGGGGCGCAGTTCGACGACCCGCAACCAGCCTTTCAGATGGACCTGCTCGCCAGGCCGGTAGAGACCGCGATCATCGAAGACATGCCAGCGCAGGTCCTCGCCCTGGTTGCGCCGCTGCCATTCGCCCCACGAGCGGTAGTGGCGGTTCTCTGGCAGGAAGGCCACATCATCGCCCTGTCGCGCCTCCAGCCAGCTGCTTTCCTGCTGACCCACCGGCAATGCCAGCGTGGCCAGTCCGGTAGCATCGCTATGCTGAACTTCGGGACCGGGCCGCAGCCGCAGTTCCGCGCCGGCCAGCGGATGGCCATCGCGCAGGTCGGTGACCCAGCCATGCAGGTGGCCGGCATCGACCACCGCATCCAGGCCCAGCCTGGTCACCTGCAGCCACATCGCGCTGGCACTGCGGTGCTCGGGCATGCGTGCATCGGCCAGCGCCTCGGCCGGCTCGATTTCGATCAGCAGATGGCCGTGGTCGCCTTCCAACCAGGGGCGCAGTTCCAGCGCGGTGGCGGCCATTTCCTCGACCTTGGCCTCGATCCGGCGCGTTTCCTGCAGCAATGGGGTGCCCGGAAGCTCGCGTGGCAGCGGCTGGCCGTCATGCCACTTCAACTCGGCCGAGTGCAGCCAGGCCGGCCAGTCCGACACATCCACCCGATGCACGCGCAGCTTCACGCTGGCCAGGTTGACGCTGTGGAAGACCAGCCGCGGCGGACCAAAGGGGTCGACCGTGACCAGGCCATCACCGGGCGCGAGCAGCAGCGCCGGGCTGGCGCCAACATCGAAGCGGAACTCGCGCTCGCCCTCGATACGCTGGTCGTGGACGTCGGTCAGCGCGGCATCCAGTCGTACGCTGTAGCTGCGCTGGCCCGGTTTGAGTCCGGAGATCGCCAGCGTGTTGCCCCAGCTCTTGACCAGCAGTCCTTCGACCGGCGGGTCGATCCGTACCAGCGCGTCGAGGTCCTGATCCTCGGCCAGGCGATTGGACAGGCGCAGCGTGAAGTCGTCGCTCGGGGCACAACCGCGATAGCCGCAGCGCTGCTCCAGCACCTTGAAGGGCCCGAAGGTGGTGAAGTCGAAACGCTGCTCGGCGGTCGTGGTACGTGGGCCTTCCGCGGATGGCGCGCCGGTGCCCAGTACCACCTCGATCCGGGTCGCGGCAGGCAGTCGGGCGGCGGCTTTCAGGGCAACGATGCGCTCCGGCTGGACCGAGCGCAGCTGGGGCGGCAGGCCGCC
>JBGTIE010000491.1:0-4109 GCA_041745855.1 Lysobacterales bacterium
CGCCGGGCGGACATTGCCGCTGGCCGAGGGCAGCGCGCTGGTGATCGACAATGCCGGCCACTTCGACCTGCTCGCCGACCCCCGCGTCTGGGCCCAACTGCGGCGTTGGCTGGGTTAGTCTTGTCCGGTCGGCGGTAGCGCAGCGGGGGCAGCATGACAGGCAGGGGGGCGACCAGACTGGCCACTCTGTTGCTGTGCGGGCTGGTCTGGGCGACGGTGGGTCTGGCCGGTGAGGCGCTGCGGGGCAATCCACCGGTGGTCCGACATGCGCTCGAACCCGGGTCTGAACCGGCCAACTTCGGCATCGCACAAGATCATCGGGGCGTCGCCTACCTCGCCAATGGCAGCGGCGTGCTGACTTACGACGGCGAGCGCTGGACGCTGATTCCGTTGAGCAACCATGACATGGCGCGCTCACTGGCTGTGGCTGCTGACGGCCGTGTCTATGTCGGTGGCTACGGCGTCTTCGGCTATCTCCAGCATGACCCTGATGGGCAGGCGCGCTTCGTGGATCTCACTCCGAAGGTCGCGGAGGTGATCGATGGTCGCGAACTGGCCGATATCTGGGACGTCGTCGTCAGCGACGATGCGGTCTGGTTCCGCGCCTTGCGTGACGTGTTCCGCTGGAATTCCCGCACCGACGAGATTGCCCACTGGCACCATCCGGGCCGCTTCGGCGCCCTTGTCGTGCATGAGGGGCAGACGCTGCTGCAGTTCCGCGGCGTTGGCTTGCATCGTCTGGTGCAAGACCGCTGGGAGCTGCTGCCGGAGACCAAGGCGCTGACCGATCTGGTGTTCGGGTTCCTGCCGCTGGCCGATGGCGGGCTGCTGACGCTGGGCGTGGATGGCCGTTGGTGGCGCTGGCAGGACGATCGGCTGCTGGCGCAGGAGATGCCCACAGGCCTGCCGCCTTCATCCCACTTTGAACATTCGCTTCGCCTGACCGACGGCAGCCTTGCGCTGGCCGGTGCGGACGGCAGCGTCTATCTGGTCGACCGCCAGTTGCGGCAATGGCGACGTCTGGTGGTGGCGACCGACTTTCTGGCAGGAGCGGCAAGGGATCGCGGCGGCGGCTTCCTGGTGGTGGCCGGCGACGCCTTCTTCCACATCGGCTGGCCCTCGCAATGGACCGTGATCGGGGCCGAAGATGGCGTTCGCGGCTCCTTGGTCGATGTGGTGCGCTGGAACGGCGTCGATCATCTGTTGACCACCTCCGGGCTGGCACGGCTGGATCCGACAGGCAGTGGCCTTGAAAGGATCCGGCAGCTCGATCTGCTACCGGTTGCGGTGCATGCGCTGCATCCGCTCGACCCGCAGCGCAGCCTGGTCGCCGAGAACCATCGGCTCTCGCTGCTCGAGGCCTGTGAGCTGCGCCCCCTGTTCGATGAGGCGATCTATGCGCGCGAATTTCTGCCGTCGGTGTTTGAGCCGGGCCGAATCTACATAGGCACCGAAATCGGTCTGCGGATCCTGCAGCCGGCGGCGGCCGGCTATGCGATTTCGCCGCCTGCAACGCTGGGCAGGGAGGTGCGGGCGATCGGTCTGGTCGAGCGTGCGCCCGACGAACTGTGGTTTGGCACCATCCGCCATGGCATCTGGCGCGTCCGGCTGGACGAGACCGGGTCGATCGTCGAACAGCGCAGCTTCACTCCGGATGACGCGCCGCTGCAGGGCAATCAGGCCGCGGCCCGGATCGCGCTGCTGTCTGACGGCGTGCTCCGGGTCAGCCTGCCGATGGGCCTGTATCGGGTCGAGGGTGAGCAGCTGGTCGCCGATGATCTGGATGGCCTGTCGGCGTTGCGCCCACCGGATAGCCCGCTGCAACTGGTCGAGACTGACGATGGGACGCTGTGGGCCTACGGCAGCGCCGGAGTCTACAGCCGCGCACCGGGACAGAAGTGGGTCGAACAGCCGGTACAGCAGTTGCGTCGCGGCGGTTTTGTAGGCCATCGGCTGGAGCCTGGCGGTGGCATCACGTTGATCGGCTCCCGGGGCCTGCTCAGCTTCGACCCCAGCGTGCCGATCGACCAGGCGCAGGCACCGCAGTTGCAGTTGCGCAGCGTGACGCGGGTCTACCCTGACGGGCGGCGCGAGCCGCTGCCACTGCGGCCCGAGACGGCACCGGAGCTAGCCAGGGGCGACTACGCGATCAGCTTCCAGTTTGCCCTGCCCGAGTTCAGTGCGGTGCAGTCGGCGCGCTATCAGGGTCGCTTGCTTGGCTATGACGAACCGTGGTCGGAATGGTCGCGCAGCCGCGGTTTTGCCTATTCGCGACTGCGCCCGGGTGACTATGCGCTGGAGTTGCGGGCGCGCGATGCGAGCGGCCGGTTGTCGCAGACTGAAGCCTGGGGATTCCGGATCGTGCCACCCTGGTATGCCAGCTGGTGGGCGCGGTCGCTGACTGGCCTGCTTATCCTGCTGCTGGCGCTGGCAGCAGTGAACTGGTTCGTGCGGCGGCGGCTGCGGCGGCTGGACGAGGACCGACGCCAACTGGCCGATCTGGTCGGCGCACGGACGCGGGAACTGGCCAATGCCAACCAGCGCCTGCAGCAGATGGCCCATCAGGATGGCCTCACCGGCATCGCCAACCGGCGCCGGCTGGATGATTTTCTGGCCGACGCCTGGCAGCAGGCGCGGTCGTCGTTGCAGCCCCTGGCACTATTGGCGATCGATGTCGATCACTTCAAGCACTACAACGACAGCCACGGTCATCTGGCCGGCGACGAGTTGCTCAAGGCGCTGGCCAGTCTGCTGGCCGAGGGCCTGCGCAACGAGCGGGACCTGCTGGCCCGCTTCGGTGGCGAGGAGTTCCTGGTCGTGATGCCGGCGACCCGGATCGGCGAGGCGATGCAGGCGGCAGAGCGGTTGCGCGAGCAGGTCAGCGCCAGTGCGCTGGGCGCAACGGTCTCGATCGGCGTCGCCAGCCAGGTACCCGACGACGACGATCCCAGCGTCCTGATCGCGGCGGCCGATCGGGCGCTGTATGCGGCCAAGGCGGCGGGCAGGAATCGGGTGGAGATCGCCTAGTCAAGACGCGACGCAATCCGGAGTATGAAGCCCCTCGAGCCAAGGGCCCAGGGCCCAGGGCATAGGGCCCAGGAGAGCCAAGCCGCGCACTGGACCGTGCCCTTGCTCTTCTGGGCCCTGGGCCCTGAGCCCTGGGCCCTCGCTCTTCCCGCTAGACTCCCACCCTTTGCCACGGAGCCGCAACGATGATCCAACTGCGTGTACCGCACACTCTGGTTCTGCTGTTCGGCATCATGGTCCTGGCCTGGGCCAGTACCTGGCTGCTGCCGCAGGGGCAGTTCGAGATGGTCGACGACGGCAAGGGCCATAACGTCGTGGTGCCAGGCACCTACGCGGCGGTCGAAACGCCGGTGCGGTTGTCGCCGATCGCGGTGCTCACCGCGGTGCCGCGGGCGATGGCCGAGGCGCAGGACATCATCTTCTTCGTGCTGCTGGTCGGTGGTGCAATCTCGGTACTGCGAGCGAGCGGCATGATCGACGCGGCGCTGGGCGCGACCCTGCGCCGGATCGGCCACAGTCAGGGGTTGCTGATCGTGATTGGCATGACGGTGTTCGCCGCCGCCTCCTCGGCGATCGGCGCGGCTGAGGAGTACATCCCCTTCGCTGCAATGCTTATAGCTCTGTGCCTGGCGATGCGCATGGATGCGATGGTCGCGATGGGCATCATGATCTGCGGCTATTGCATCGGTTACGGCGTGGCCGTGCTGAACCCCTTCACGGTGCAGGTGGCGCAGGGTGTGGCCGGCCTGGCGCCAACATCTGGCTGGGAATTCCGGCTTGCCCTGTTCGTGCCTTTCGTGGCGATTGGCGTGCATCATGTCTGGCGCTACTCCAGAATAATCCAGGCTGACCCGAGCAAGAGTCTGCTGGCCGATATCGAGATCCCGCATCAGCCGCCGACCGAGTATCCGCCGCTGGATGGACGGCGCTTCGCCGTTTTCATCGGCACGCTGCTGGTGCTGGTGCTGATGGTCTGGGGTATCTCGGCGCAGGGCTGGTATCTGGTTGAACTCGGCGCGCTGTTCCTGGCGCTGGCGCTGTTCGCCGGGCTGGTCGGCGGGCTGGGCGCGGACGGCACCGCC
>JBGTIE010000492.1:0-5334 GCA_041745855.1 Lysobacterales bacterium
GCATTCGGCCGCCCCTGGACCACGCCAGCGGCGTTGCGCTTCTTGGCAAGGGGGACAGGCCATTCCCTGCGAAGCGCGCCTTGCTGGCGAGGCCCAGGGACGCCCTCGGTGCAACGGAAGTTATTGTTGCGCGGACCCTAACCAACCTGGGCCACGCGCTCGGGCTCGGCGTCCTCGATCAGCTCCAGTTGCGGCACGCTCGGCTTGAGCTGCGGCCGCGGCCGGCCGATGTAATACCCCTGGACATAGTCCACACCGCATTCGCGTAGTGCAGCCAGCACCTCGGGCCGGTCGACGTACTCGGCCACCGTGCGCTTGCCGACTGAATGCGCGATGTTGTTGATCGCACTGACCACCGCCTTGTCAACCGGGTCCTCGATCAGGCCCTGGGTGAAGCTGCCGTCGATCTTCAGATAATCCACATCAAGGTGCTTCAAGTGGGTGAAGGAGGAGAAACCGCAGCCGAAATCATCGAGCGCGAAGCGGCAACCCAGGCCACGCAGCACGGTGATCAATTCACGCGCCTCATTGAGATTGCTGACCGCTTTGGTCTCGGTGATCTCGAAGGTGATCATGTTCGGATCGATGTTGTACTCGATCAGCTTGTCGGTGACGTAGCCGCCGATGCCATCGGCACCCAGGGATTGCGATGACAGATTGATCGACAGGCCAATGGCCAGATCCGGATGGCTGCTGTCCTTCAGGGCGCGGAAGGCATGATCGATCACCCAGCGATCGATCTGCAGCATCATGTTGTAGCGCTCGGCCGTGGGCAGGAAGGCGTTCGGTGCGACGAACTCACCGTCGGCGCTGCGCATCCGCAGCAGGACTTCGAAGAAGATCTTGCGGGCCGTGTTCTTGCGCAGATAGCGGCTCCAGATCGCTCCGTCCTGTTGCGGCAAGTGCTCGTAGTCGACCGCGGACGACGGCATGATCGGCTGGAAGCAGAGCACGAACAGATCATCGGCGAGCGCTTCCTCCAGCCGCGCCGACCAGTTCAGCTCGACGTCCATGCTGGCCCGCTCGTCATTGTCGGCACTGTAGACATGGATCTGGTTGCGGCCGCGGTTCTTGGCGATGTGACAGGCGATGTCGGCATTGGCCATCGCGTCGCCCGGTGACAGGGTGGCGCGATCCATCAGCGTTGCACCGATGCTGGCGGTGATCCGGTAGCTCTTCTCGCCGTAGCTGAAGACCTCGTTGCAAAGCGATTTGCGGAACTCGTCGGCGATATGGGCCGGATCGCCGCCGCCGATGTTGCGCAGGATCACCGCGTACTCGTCGCCACCCATGCGGGCAATCGAATCGGACTGGCGCAGGCGCGACTTCAGCCGCCGGCTGCATTCGACCAGCAACTGGTCACCGGCGGCGTGGCCCGCGGTGTCGTTGATGTACTTGAAGCGGTCGACGTCGATGAACAACAGCAGGCTGGACTGGTCGGAGCGACGAAGTCGCTGCACCTCCTGCTGCAAGGCCTGTTCCAGATGGGCGCGGTTATGCAGCTTGGTGAGCGAATCGTGGCTGGCTGCCCAGCGCAACTCCTCTTCCAGGACGCGCCGCTGCGACACATCTCGGAAGGCGACGACGGCGCCTTCGCGGCGGCCGTCGATGTCGAGTGGATAGACCGTGCATTCGACCGGCACCGAGTAGCCGTTCTGATGCCAGAAAACGGTCTGCCAGGCAGAAACCTGGTTGCCATTCTGATAGCACTGGCTGAGGAAGCAGGCCTGGCGCGGAATGCGGGTGCCATCCTCGAAAGCGTAATGAATGGTGACGGCGGCGTTCTTGCCCGCCAGATCCTCATCATGCGGATAGCCAAGCAGGTCGAGTGCAGCCGGATTGATGAACTGGATGCTGCCATTCGGGCCGACGCCGTAGACGCCTTCGCCGACCGAATTGAGAATCCCGTGCAGCCTTCGACGCTCGTTGTCGATTGCAATGCGGTCCAGCACGGTGCGTGACAGCGACCGCAATCGGGCCAGAAACAGCTCGCGCGCTTCGGACTTGAACATGCATTCGACCGCACCGGCGCTGAGGGATTCGGTGATGACGCGATCGGAATAGGTGCCGGTGATGATCGCCGGCAACACACTGGATGTAGCCGGGGTCTCGCGCAACATGCGCACCAACGCTGAGCCGTTCTCGCCCGGCATGAAGTAGTCGATGATGGCGATGTCAAAAGGCTGCCTTAGCGCCTTCTCATAGCCTTCTTCGACCGAGCAGGCGATCTCCACCTGATATTCCTCGGCCGTCAGCAGGCGCTTGAAGGCGACCCGCACGGTTGGAGAATCATCTACAAAAAGCACCCGCAACTGTTTGTTTTGACTGGAATTATCAGTGACTTCCCCGGGGAGCGTGGGATTCAGCAGCTTGGCCAGCGCATCGGGCGCATCGGAGTAGTCGCTCCACAACAGCAACGCACTGGCGGGTCGCTTCATCAGCCAGTTGACCGCGCCGCCATCGGTGGAATCGGCCAGTAACAGAATCGGCAAGGCCTGCCACGTACGCGAGCGCAACATCGCAAACAGATCATCGGCGCGATGATCGGAATACTCCGGCCAACTGGCTACGATCGCCTCGCAATCTGACTGGTCCGGATGGGCAAGCGCATTGAGTGCTTCGGCATAGCTGGAAAGCACCCGTACCTCGAAGCCCTTCTGACCCAACATCGTCGAGAGCGCACGACGACGTGTCGCCGAGGCCTCGATCAACAATACTCGCGGCATTGCCCCTCCCCATCATGCCGGCCGATCACGCCTGAACACCCGAGGTTACTCCGGTTTTGGGTGCATGCCAAAGGGGGCGGCGCTGGACGGGTGCGAGTCGAACTGATGTGGGCTGAGGTCGTTGCGGCTTTTCATACTCGTACTCAGTGCAACGGTACTCGTACTCGTACTCGAAACAGGCGGGATGGCAACGCTGTCTGCCCGGCTTACGGCACTTCCTGGGTGCGCCGTGATCTTGGTTTACGGGTTCTCGAAAGCACGAGCCCTGGCCGAGTCTGTCGAAAAAAACCGAGTACGAGTACGAGTACGAGTACCGCAATGCTGAGTACGAGTACGACCCGCTGTCGACCCGGAGCGGGCGATCGTCTAGGTTTCATCCTTGCCCGGGCATGGCGCGGTGCTCTTGCTCTCTCTGGGGCCTCCGCGTCCGCGTAAGCTGCTCTTCGCTAGTGATATCGAAGTCCGCCTGACCACATCAGTTTGACTCGCACCCGCGCTGGGCAGGCGCGTTGGCGCTCCTGCGCTGCGCAAGAAACCAGTTCATAGGGCTGACCACTCAGCCCTCAGCCCTCAACCCTGCTTCTAAGGACCCTCAGCCCTCAGCCCTCAGCCCTGTTTCTCAACCAAGCGCGCCTCCAGTTCATCCAGCCGACGCTCGAGCTCGGCAATGCGATCGGTCAGGGCGCTGCCGCCTGAACCACTGGCGGTGTCGGCGGATTGACTGGCGAGGAAGGCTTCGCGGTCCACCGGGCCGCACAACAGGTGCATGTAACGGTCCTCGCGCTGGCCCGGCGCCCGGCCAAGACAGATCACCAGGGGCGGTTCGCGCTCGGCGAGACGATCGAGTTCGTCGTGCACATGATCGATGCCGGGCAGGGCGGCAATCCGCTCGACCCGGGTCGCCAACTCGGCCAGGGTCTGGGGGCCCCGCAACAGCAGTACCGCAAGCAGACCGCGGCGTCGGGTGGTGAGCTGATAGGCATCGTCCATCCGGTGTTCCCAGCGCTCGACCCGCGCACCGTAGACCTGCTCCACCAGTTCGCGCTCGGCCATCTTGCGCAGTGCGTGCCCAACCTCGCCCGGCGTCAGGTTCATCAGCGGATCGCGGCTGGTCTTCTGGTTGCAGGCGCTGACCAGACTGTTGATCGTCAGCGGATAGGTATCGGGCGTGGTCGCCTGCTTTTCGACCAGACAGCCGAGGATGCGGGCTTCGACGGGGGAGAGGAGAAGATCTTCAGGGAGGGGGGTCAGGTCGCGATCGGTCATTTCGAGGCCGCGTGGAGTTGGGGGAAATCAAAGAAAGCTGTTTTAAGTTTTAGGTTTTAGGTTTTAGGGGTAAGAGCGTAGGTGAATGTGGCTCTGGCTCTGGTTAGGCCACTGGCGTCACGTGGGCTCCCGCCTTTGCTCTTACTCTTGCTCTTACTCTTGCTCTTGCTCTTGCCTTTGCCCTAAAACCTAGAACGTAAAACCTAAAACCGCTCTGTTGTACCTAAAACCTAAAACGTAAACCCGAAAACCGCTCTTTTGTACTTAAAACCTAAAACTGCTTTTCCGCTGGCGCCTGCGCAATCCGCGAATCCAGATCAAAACTCCCGCCGTGGCCGAGCACGTGAAGCTTAAGACCCGTCACGCTGAGCACCTCGCCCGGATCGGCTTCGGGCATCGAGCTGTGGCTGAGATCGGCTGGGTCGATGACGGTCACGGTACCACTGCCGATCACTTCCAGTGTGTTGTCCGGGTCAATGAAGGCGGCGGTATCCTCGTCGATGCCCAGCGCGATGGCGAAGGGGTTGAGGGCAACTGCGCTGATCAGCCGGCCGATCCGGTCGCGCTGGCGGAAATGCTGGTCAACCATGATCCGGTTCGACAGCCCCAGCCCGATCGCCAGTGTGACCATGCCCGCGCGCGGCGTCTGGCCTTCTTCGCCGCCGGCGATCATGTGCTCGGGAATGATCGCGGCGCCAGCCGATGTGCCAGCAATATGCATGCCGGCCGCATTGCGACGGCGCAAGGCCTTCGCGGCCGAGGTGCCGCCGAGCGTGGTGGAAAGCCGCAACTGGTTGCCGCCGGTGATGAACACGCCATCGGCCTCCTCCAGCACGGCCAGCAGCGCCTCGTCCTCGCAGTCCTGACGCGTGGTGAAATCCAGCACCACCGAGCGCTCGGCACCGATGTCGTCGAACAGGTCCTGATAGACCCGCCCCGTGTCATCGCGTCGCGATGCGGTCGGAATGATCGCAATTGTCGGTTGCCTGCCGCAGAGCCGCACGAAGCGCTTGAGGATCTTCAGATCACCCAATTTGTCCTCGGCCCCACCAATCGGAATGAGGTACCCACGAGTGGCGTTCGCTGCAACCTTGGCCGGACACACTGGGGGCGATCTCCCGCTGGGAAAGGCGGCGAACTATAGCGCAAGGGCCCGGGCGCGGGGCGCCTACGGGGCATCGAAGGGTGCGAGTCAAACTGGTGTGGTCAGGCGGACTTCGATATCAACAGCGAAGAGCAGCTTACGCGGACGCGGAGGCCGCAGAGAGAGCAAGAGCACCGCGCCATGCCCGGGCAAGGATGAAACCTCGACGTTCGCCCGCTCCGGGTCGACAGCGGGTCG
>JBGTIE010000493.1:0-2362 GCA_041745855.1 Lysobacterales bacterium
CGACCGGCTGCGATGCTCGCAACTTCGTGCTCTGCCCGGGCCTGGCCTTTGATCGCTCGCCCTGTGGCACCGGCACCAGCGCAAAACTCGCTTGCCTGGCCGCCGACGGCAAGCTCGCACCCGGCCAGATCTGGCGCCAGCAGAGCATCACCAGCAGCGTGTTTGAAGCCAGCTACCAGCCCGGCACCAACGGCGGCGTGCTGCCGACGATCACCGGCACCGCTCACGTGACCGGGCGCGGGGAGTTGTTGATCGATGAAGGGGACGCGCTGGCGTGGGGCTTTCAGAGCTAGGGCCCAGGGCTCAGGGCACAGGGCCCAGAAAGGGCAGCAAGAGCAGGGCCCGTGGCCATTGCGCAACCAAGGAGATCGAGAATGAACCCCACTACAAACTCTCTCTGGCACGGCGTCATCCCTGCCATCACGACGCCCTTCACGCCCGATGACCGGGTCGATCATGATTTCCTGGCGCAACACGCTCGGCAGTTGATCGATGCGGGTTGTCGCGGGATCGTGCCGCTGGGGTCGCTCGGTGAGGGGGCGACGCTGGAGCTGGACGAGAAGCTGGCTGTGATCGATACGCTGGTGGGCGCGGTGGCCGGCCGGGCGCCGGTGATTGCCGGCATTGCGGCGCTGTCGACGGCGCAGGCGGTGCAGCTGGCGCGTGATGCGCAGGCGCGTGGCTGCGCCGGTCTGATGGTGCTGCCGCCCTATCTGTATTCGACCGATTGGCGCGAGATGCGTGCCCACATCGAGGCCGTATTCGGGGCCACCTCGCTGCCGTGCATGCTCTACAACAACCCGATCGCCTATCGCACCGACTTCCTTCCCACCCAGATCGCCGAACTCGCTGCGGCCTGGCCGCAGTTGCAGGCGGTGAAGGAATCGTCGGGTGATGTGCGCCGCTTTGCCGCCTTGCGGGCCGAACTGGGCGAGCGGCTGGCGCTGCTGGTGGGGCTGGACGATGCGGTGGTCGAGGGCGTCGCGATGGGAGCCTGCGGCTGGATTGCCGGCGTCGTCAACGCGCTGCCGAAGGCCTCGGTGAGGTTGTTCGAGACCGCCCGCGAACAGGGCCCGGCCTCGGTGCAGGAGCTCTACGCAAGACTGCTGCCGCTGCTGCGGATGGACACCGTGCCGAAGTTCGTTCAGCTGATCAAGTTGATGCAGCAGCAATGCGATTGCGGCAGCGAGCGGGTCCGCGCGCCGCGTCTGCTGCTGGACGGCACCGAGCGACAGCTGGCACTTTCGCAGATCGATGCGGCCCTGGCGGCCCTGGCGGAGATCGACCATGCCCAGTGACAATGAATCGGCAACCGTACTGATCGATGGCCAATGGCGTGCCAGCGGTGACTCTCTCGACACGTTCCGCGCCTTTGATCCGGCCAGCGGTGTAGCGATTGGGCCGCACTTTCCACGCTCCGGTCCGGCCGACATCGAGCAGGCGCTACGCGCGGCCAGCAGCGCCGCAACGAAACTGGCCGCCCGCCCTCCCGAGCAGATCGCGACATTCCTGGACGCTTACGCCAGCGGCATCGAGGCCGCCAGCGACGAGTTGGTCGCACTGGCGCACGCCGAGACCGCGCTGCCGAAGACTCCGCGACTGGCGACGGTAGAGCTGCCGCGCACCACCAATCAGCTGCGGCTGGCGGCAAAGGCTGCGCGCGAATGCAGCTGGACCCAGCCGATCATCGACAGCAGCAACGACCTGCGAGCGCATCTGGCCCCGCTGCGCAAACCGGTCTGGGTGATCGGCCCGAACAATTTCCCGTTCGCCTTCAACGCCATCTCCGGCAGCGATTTCGCATCGGCCATCGCCGCCCGCAATCCGGTCATCGCCAAGGCCCATCCGGCCCATCCGGCGACGACCCGGGCACTGGCGCGGATTGCCCTGGCGGCGCTGACCGAAGCCGGACTGCCGCCAGCGAGCGTGCAATTGCTGTACGACATGGACCCGATCCTGGGCCTGCAGCTGGCCACCGACCGGCGACTGGGGGCGGTCGCCTTCACTGGCAGCCGGCCGGCCGGACTGGCTTTGAAAGCCGCCGCTGACCAGGCCGGCGTGGCCTTCTACGGCGAGCTCTCCAGCGTCAATCCGGTCTTTCTGCTGCCCGGCGCGCTGACCGAGCGCGGCGATGCACTGGCGCAGGACTACGTCGGCTCCTGCACCCTCGGCGGCGGTCAGTTCTGCACCAATCCGGGCGTGATCGTGCTGCCCGATGGGGCGCCGGGAGACGCCTTCGTGACTGCGGCCAGCACGCACTTTCGCAACGCGGCGCCGGCCATGCTCTACAGCGCCGGCGTGCAGCGACAACTGCAAACCAGCGTCGCCGAACTGCGCGCCGCCGGCGCGCAGTTGCTGGTCG
>JBGTIE010000494.1:0-14152 GCA_041745855.1 Lysobacterales bacterium
TCAGCGCGCGCGGCTGCAGCGTGGCGCGCAGGCGGTCCAGCGCATCCTCCAGGTTCAGGTCGATTGCCTGCGGGTTGTCACACGGGTCGTGGTTGCTCATTCGCTTCATCCGGGCTGTCGCCTGCTGCGACATCTCCCATCCCGGAAGAGGGGGCGGTGCAGCGGGGCTCAGGTCAGAGGATAAAGCCTTCGCGCGTGTTGCAGGTCCTCGAAGGTATTGATATTGACCCAGACCGGCTCGTCTTCAGCCACTGGTAGGGTGGCACGGCGAAGTTGTCGCTGCCAGCGATGCACAGCGCCATCGCCGCTGGCCAGCGCCAGGTGGCAGGATTCGAGCAATTCCGCATCGACCCGCCAGGCAGCGACCAGCGGTTCATCGCATTCGCGGCGGGCGACGACGAGCTGCAGTGTCGATTGCTCGTACAGGTGCGCGCGCAGCGCAGCGAGCACGGCCACGCTCAGTCCCGTCAGATCGACTGGCGCGGTGAGCAGCACGCCGTGGCCGGCCTCAACAGAATGTTTCAAGCCGGCGTACAGACCAGCGAGCGGACCGGCGCCGTTTTCACCGGCTGCAGCGGTTGGCGGGTCCAGCAACTGCACCAACTCCGCCGGCAGATTGCGGCGACGCTCAACACCGGTCGCGACCCAGACCGGCCCCAGTACAGCGTAGCGCTCGATCGCCGCCTCCAGCAGACTGCGCCCGGGCATCGCCGGCGAGGGCAGGGCGGACTTGTCGCGACCACCCATCCGACGACCCCGACCGCCGGCGAGGATCAATACCGGACCGTCTTTGCTTCTGCTCCCGACTCCCAACTCTCCTGACTCCCGATTCGGCTGAAGCCCAGGGCCCAGGGCCCAGGGCCCAGGGCCCAGTTCAGAGCGATTTGAGGCAAGTATGGAGGCTTCAAGCGCAGCCGTCGCAATTTGACTCGCTTCAAGTCGGCTCTTGATCTTGCTGGGCCCTGGGCCCTGGGCCCTGGGCCCTGAGCCCTGGGCCCTTCACTCACCAGACCCTCCAAAACTTCAATTTGAATCCCACCCCGTGCCTCAACGCCGCTTCACGTGCTTGATCAGGCGCTTCTTGCGCTTGATCTGGCGCTCGGTCAGCTGGTTGGGCTTGTCGGCAAACGGGTTCTTGCCGTCACGGAATTCCAGCCGGATCGGCGTGCCGACAATCTTGAAGCGTGCCCGCAGCTGGTTTTCGATATAGCGCTTGTAGGCGTCGGGCAGGGTCTTCAGGCGATTGCCGTGGATGATCACTCGCGGCGGATTGCGGCCGCCCTGGTGGGCGTAGCGCAGCTTCGCTACGCGGCCGCGCACCAGTGGCGGCTGGTAGGCCTCGAAGGCGGCGATCACCGCTTCGGTCAGCTCGTTGGTACTGAACTCTCGCAGTGCGTGTTTGGCCGCCTGCGCGACCGCCTTCATCAGTTCGCCCAGACCCGAGCCGTGCAGGGCCGAGATCGGTACCCGCTTGGCGAAGGTCAGAAAGCCCAGGCCGTGGTCGAGTCGGCTCTTGACTGCGGTACGGTCGCTGTTGCTGAGCCCGTCCCATTTGTTCAGCGCGATGACCAGCGCGCGGCCGCTGTCGAGTACCTGACCCAGCACATGTGCATCCTGGTCGGCGAAGCCTTGCTGCGCATCAATCAGGAACACCACCACGTTGGCCCGGTCGATCGCCTGGAAGGCCTTGATCGCGGAGAACTTCTCGACCGCCTCGTCGACCCGCGCGCGGCGCCGCAGCCCGGCGGTATCGACCAGTACATACTCGGTGCCGTCCCACTCGATCGGAACCTCGATCGCGTCGCGGGTGGTGCCGGGTTGATCGAAGGCGAGCATCCGCTCCTCGCCCAGCAGGCGGTTGACCAGGGTCGACTTGCCGACGTTCGGACGGCCGACGATCGCCACCCGCACGCGCGGGTCGATCTCCTTTTCGGCGCCATCATCAAGGGCCTCTGCTACCGCTTCGGGCAGTGCGCTGAGGATGCGCTCTTCCAGGTCCGCCACACCGCGTCGGTGCGCGGCCGAGACACCGATGGTCTCGATCCCGAGCGTGGCGAATTCGCCTTGGGCAACTTCCGGATCCAGGCCGTCTGTCTTGTTGACGACCAGCAATACCGCCTTGCCGGCGCGGCGCAGTTCCAGCGCCAGGTCGGTGTCATCGGGCAGCAGGCCGTCACGGCCGTCCACCATCATCAGCACCAGGTCGGCTTCGGCGATGGCCAGCCGCGCCTGGGTGGCCATGTGCCGGGTCAACTCGTCGACCTCGCCACTCAGGCCGGCAGTGTCGACCAGGATGAAGCGACCTTCGTCGCTCTCCCACAAGCCGTAATGGCGGTCGCGGGTGACGCCGGGCAGGTCGCTGACGATCGCGTCGCGGGTGCGCGTCAGAGCATTGTAAAGGGTCGATTTGCCGACATTGGGCCGACCGACCAGGGCGACCACCGGCAGCATGGACTCAGCCGCCGGGTGCGCGGTAGGCGGCCAGAGAACCGTCCAGATCGAGCGCGTACAGCACACCATCGGCGACCACCGGTATGGCCCGAATGCCTTTCTTGCCCAGCCTGGTGCGCGCGACAATGTTGCCGCTCTCCAGATCCAGCCAGTGCAGATAGCCCTCGTAGTCACCGACGACCGCGTGGCCACCATGAATGACGGGGGTGCCCAGGAAACGGTACTTCAAGCCTTCCTGACGCCACAGCGGGCTGCCCGATCGGGTCGCCATGTTGACTACCTCGCCGTCGACATTGGTCGCGATCAGGTTGGGGCCGGACAGGTCGAATCCGGTGTAGGACGAGAACTCACGGTTCCACAGCACGCGACCGGACTCGCTCGCCAGGGCGACTGCCTGCGAGCCATAGCCGGTGACGAAGAGATCACCCTGGACCAGCAGAATCCGTCCGTCGATGTCGACCATGCGCTCCAGATCGGTACGACCATCGGGCAATCCGACTGCGAATTCCCACTGGATGTCACCGCTGCTGTTGTCGACTGCGCTGATCTTGCCGTTGGACTGGCCGATGAAGGTGGTCGATGCACCGATGACCGGGGTGGCGTTGCCGCGCAAGCTCAGGGTGGGCACGGCGCGGTCGACGATCCAGCGGATCGCACCGGTCGCTTGCTCGAGGGCATAGGTGCGGCCGTCGTTGCTCTGCACCACGACCATCCCCTGACCGATCGCCGGGGCGGTGATGATCTCGGACGAAAGCGCGACATTCCAACGCGCCGCGCCATCAGTGGCATAGGCGAGCAGCTTGCCATCGAGGCTGCCGACGACAACCAGGCCGTCGCCCGCGGCGGGCCCGCCACTGAGTCTCTGATCGGTCTTGACCGACCACAAGGCGCGCCCGGTGGCAGCATCGTGGGCGGCCAGTTTGCCCTTGAGTTCGGCGACATAGACCACGCCGTCAGCCACTGCCGGAAGCAGTCGTCCGCCCTGCTTCAAGGCGCCGGGGCCGGCCTTGGCTGCCCACAGCCGCTCAACCTTGAGGGCCGAGGAAAGATCGGTCAACTCGCTCGGTGGCTCGACGTTGTCCTTGGATGTCTTGAAGCGATCAAAGCAGCCGGTCAGGAGCAGGCCCGCCAGCAGGCACAGGATGGCCCAGCGCAACGACCCACTCATGAGTTGGCCTCGCTTTCGGATTCCGTGCGAGGGGCCGCTTCGGGAGGCACCCCGGGAGCGGCCGGTGGAGTTGCTGCGGGTGCAGTTGCCGGGGCGCCGGCTGGGCTGGTCGAAGCCAGCGTTATCTCGGCCAGCTTGATCTCGATCAGGTCGCGCCCGATCGATCCGGCGTCAAGAAAGCTCAAGGCGTCTTCGTAGGCGGTCCGGGCGGCCTGCGCCTGACCTTGCAGCCTGAGGGCATCACCCCGCAATTCGGCCTTCAGTGCCTTGAAGCCCTCCGGCGCGGCGCGATCGAGCTGACGGATGGCTTCGTCCGCCTGGCCGGCCGCGATCAGCGTGCGGGTCAGACGCAACCTGGCGATATTGGCAAGGCTATCGGGCCGGGCCACCTCGACCGCTTGCCGCAGAGCCGCCAGCGCCGCTTCGTCATCGCCGGCTGCGAGCTTGCGGTCGGCCTGCGTGAACAGCGCCATCGCCGCAAACGGGGTGTCCTTGTAGGAGTCGGTCAGTGCTGCAAGGTAGGCATCGAAACCAGCTTCGTCGGATTCCGCGGCGGACTGCAACTGCTGGAACTGCAGCATTGCTTCGCCGGCATGGCTGAGCCTGGAGTCCTGCCAGCGCTGATAGCCGAACAGCGCCGCGACACCGACGGCGATGCCCACAACGATCGATGAACCGTTGCTCTGCAGCCATTTGCGGACGGCTTCGCCTTGTTCGTGGGAGTCAAGGATCTCTTCTGCCATGGTCGACCATTTCCAGTTGTTTGAGTATCGCCGCAGCGGAACCGCGCGACGGGGTTGATGCCTGATCCGGGCTAATTTTGCGCAGGTACCGATTCAATGCCTTGCTGACCCTGGCGCAGGGCCAGTTCGGCTACATTGCCGCGGACATAAGGTTCCAGGGACAGCGCTTGACCGTCGATGAACAACTCGGCCCGGGCGGCGTTGCCGATCCGGACCCGCAACGGCCACTGGCCATCGGCGATGGTGTGTTCACCGGGAGGCAGGGTCCGGTAGATCAGCTGCGCACCGGTGCTGTCGACCACCGAAACCCAGCTGGGTGCCGCCAGCCGGAGCTGGACCGAGTCCAGCCTTGCACCGGAACTCACCATGGCGCCACGGCCCAGGCCAAACGGAGTCAGCGAGGCGGTGACCGGACTGGAATAGCTTTCCCCGTCGGCAGCCGCACTTGGTGTCGCGCCTGGCGTGCTGCTGGCGGGTGCGGCGGTATCGTTGCTGCTCGCTGGCGTCGGTGCGGCCGGGCGGCTTTGTTCGGTAGTGGTGTCGACTGTCGGCGGGGTTCCGGTCAGGTCTTTCGGCAGTCCGCCGCCATCACTGCTCACCAGCCAGTACAACAGCGGCAACAGCAGCGCCGTGCCGACCACATAGCTGGCGGCCCAGGTATAGCGCTCCAGCCAGCGGTTGCGGCGGACCGGCGTCGTGCCCTGGGCGATCTGCGGCTCGGGGTCGGTGTCGACCAGCGCGCTGAGGCGGGTTTCCAGCGCCACGCTGGGCAGGTCCAGCAGCTTGCCGTAGGCGCGTACGAAGCCCTTGTAATAGATCGGGGCGCCGATGTGTTCGGTGCGGTCGCGCTCCATGTCCTGCACGGTGGAACCGGACAGTTTCAGCGCGCGAGCCACTTCTTCCACGCTCATCCCGGCGCGCTCGCGTGATTGCTTCAGCCAGGCGCCAAGGCCCTTGGCGATGACCGGCTCGTTCTGATTTGGTACGAGCGTGTCCGTGCTCATGGCAGCCTCTCCTTCAGCTGGCGTGCTTCGGTGGAATCGGGGTATCGGCTCAAGAGGCGCGAAGCGTATTCGCTTGCGGCGCGCTCGTCACCTAGCGATTGCTCGATTTCGATGGCCAGTCCCAAAAAAGCCGGGCTGTCGCCATGGGCGGCCTCGAATCGCTGTGCAAATGCGCGCGCTCGCAGATGCTCGCCGGTGCGCTGCAGGATGGCGGCCATCGGCAGCAGCGCCTCGGAAAAGTTGGGGTCGCGTTCCAGCGCGCGGCGGAAATAGCCCTCGGCCAGATCCGGTTGATCAACCGAGCGCGCGCACAAGCCGGCATTGGTCAGAGCAGCCTGGGGGGTCCGATAGAAAGGATCCAGCACCGCCCGATCAAAGTACTGCAACGAGTCGGCGGCCTTGCCCTGACGGCACAGGAAGCCGCCCAGGTTGTTGTTCATGTCGCCCGAACTCGGATCCAGCGTGACCGCCTGGCGGTAGTAGCTCTCGGCCTGAATGGGGTCGTTGATGCGTTCGTGCAGTACGCCCATCATCGTATGGGCGGGCGCCGAGCGGGGATCAAGCTGAAGCGCCCGACGCAGCTTGTCCCGGGCGATTTCGAGGCGTTCCCTTTCCATGTAACCCTGGGCCAGGCTGACCTGCACGCTGGCCGCCTTCTGGCGCTCTGCACTGGCGCCACCGCGCGGAGTGACATGGCCCGGACTGTTGTCGATCGCGCAGGCGGTCAGTTGTAGCGACAGCAGCGTGACCAGCAGCGCGGTAATTCGGCAATACATCAGGCCGCCACCTCTGCATTCAGTTCGCTCGCAGCCAGTTCAGCCTGATGGGTGCGCTGGCGCCGGGTGCGGTCGGCGACCTGGCCAACGAGCTGGCCACAGGCCGCGTCGATGTCCTGCCCGCGGGTGCGGCGCACCGTCGCGATCACGCCCTGGCTCATGATGCGTTCCTGGAAGGCGCGGATCTGCGCTTCATCGGAGCACTCATAGCGTGTCCCCGGGAAGGGGTTGAACGGGATCAGGTTGAGCTTGGAGGGCAGCCGGCGAAGCAGCTTGACCAGTTTGTCGGCCAGCGCCAGATCGTCGTTGACGCCCTTGAGCAAGGTGTACTCGAAAGTCACGTTGGCGCGTGGCCGGTTGCGCAGGTAGCGCTCGCAGGCGGCCATCAGCTCGGCGATCGGGTATTTGCGGTTGAGCGGAACCAGCACATCGCGGATCTCGTTCACCGGCGAGTGCAAGGACACCGCCAGACTGACGTCAGAGGCCTCCGACAGGCGGTCGATGGCCGGCACCAGCCCGGCGGTGCTCAGCGTGACCCGCTTGTTGGCCAGACCGAAGCCGAGATCGTCGCGCATCAAAGCCATCGCGGTGACCACCGCATCGAAGTTCAGCAGCGGCTCGCCCATGCCCATCAGCACGATGTTGGTCAGGCGCCGGTTGGTCTTGGCGTCGTGGCCGAGCGCCCTGGCCGCAAGCCAGACCTGGCCGATGATCTCGGCGGTGCTCAGGTTGCGCTGGAAGCCCTGGGTGGCGGTGGAGCAGAAAGTGCAGTTCAACATGCAGCCGATCTGCGAGGACACGCACAGCGTGCCGCGGGTGGGCTCGGGAATGTAGACCGTCTCGACCGCGCCGCCGTGGACGCCGACCAGCCACTTGCGGGTGCCGTCGGTGGAGATCTGCTCGGTGGTGACCGTTGGCGGGGTAATGCGCGCGCTGTCATTCAGCTTCGTGCGCAGTGCCTTGCCCAGATCGGTCATTTGTTCAAAATCGGCCGCACCACGGTGATAGATCCATTTCATGACCTGATCACCGCGGAACGGCTTTTCCCCCAGATCGACAAAAAATCCGCGCAGACCTTCGCGATCAAGATCGAGTAGATTCGTGCGTGGGTCGGTCTGGGTCATGGCGTGCTCAAAACGTACGTGCTCTAGTCGAGTTTAATTCCGGGAACAGAGTTCACTGCCGGCGAAGAAATAGGCGATCTCGGCAGCGGCGGTTTCCGGCGCGTCCGAACCGTGCACCGCATTGGCTTCGATGCTGCTGGCAAAGTCGGCCCGGATGGTGCCCGCATCGGCCTTCGCCGGGTCGGTGGCGCCCATCAGCTCGCGGTTCCTGGCAATCGCGTCGTCGCCTTCGAGCACCTGCACCAGCACCGGGCCGGAGCTCATGTAGCGGCACAGGTCAGCGTAAAAGGGGCGTTCACGATGGACCGCGTAAAAGCCTTCAGCTTCAGCCAGCGACAATTGCTTCATCCGTGCCGCAATGACATTCAGGCCGGCCGATTCAAACCGACTGATGATCTGACCAATGACGTTCTTGCCAACGGCATCGGGCTTGATGATGGACAGGGTGCGCTGCAGCGCCATGATCGCTCCTTGAGTTCTCTGATGGAGAAGACGAAAAGCTCCCCGTCACCCCGACCAGAGCGACTTGGAAGCCTAACATGAAATCCACGTCATTCCGTGGGCTTGGGTGATGTTTCCGCGACGCAGTCTAACTTCTTGCTGCACTGCAACGCAACGACCGGAACGACTTTGGAGTGCGGCGCTCAGCGCCGCTTTGGATGCTCTTCCAGCCAGATTCGGGGTAGCCGCGCCGTAGGCTGTTGGGTCTACGCGAACCGCAAACCAGGCTCGATTCGGGCAATGTGCAAGAAATCGCGGTCGTCGTGGAGCAGAGGCACGCCGTGCTCGATGGCGAGTTGGGCGATCAGACAGTCGTGCGGGCTGCGTGGGGTCAGGCCGGCCCAGCGACAGCGCGCGTACAAGGCACCCGCTTCGGCATGGGTTGCTGGTCCATCCCCGGGCAGCAACATCGGCAATGCGGCAAAGTGCTTGCGCAAACGGACAAGGTGCGGCGGGGACGCGGCGCCTTGCAGCACCTCCTGCAGGATCACTGGCGCAATCACCGCCTCGCCGTCCAGCAACAGCCGCCGCAACTGCATCGTCACCGGCGTATCGGTTCCTCGCAGCAGGTCGATCCAGACCGCGCTGTCAACGAGAACCACGCGTCATGGCCTTCCTGACCGCCGCGACATCGTAATCGGGCGCGATCAGGCCTTCGCCGACGAGCTTGAGTATCTCCCGTTGACGGTGGCGGGCGACGAACTCGCTCAGCGCGACTTGTACGGTGTCACGCTTGGTCCGGGTGCGGGCCAGGCGCATGGCTTCAGCCAGGAGCGCGTCGTCCAGCACAATGTTGGTCCGCATGGCTGTCTATCCTGCGATACACCTACGAATGTGTATGGTACCACCACGTCTTCCATGCAGCGTTTTGCGCATCCGCTCGGCCAGTGTCTGGGCGGCGGTCAGGGGCTGCCCCGGCAGGACAACGCAGAATTCCTCACCGCCCATCCGCGCGACCAGATGGGAAGGCGCGGTGAGCGCACGCAGATGCCCGCCGAGCGCCTGCAGCACGTGATCGCCCGAGGCGTGACCATGGCGATCGTTGATCTGCTTGAAGTGGTCGTTATCCAGTTCAACTGCTGCAGCAATGGGCGTCCAGTGTGTTGACGTCGGGAGTCGGGAGTACGCATCAGGTTGCCTCGCGCCCGCCCGCGGCTACCATGGCCCTCTACGGCGGCCTCGCCACGTTAGGGAGTTAAAGACCACCCTCAGGAGTCCTCATCCATGTTTCGTCTACTCGCGCTGCTGTTGTCGACGCTCGCCTGGCAATCCGTGCTTGCACAGACCGAGGGCCGGGTGCTGGCCTATCCCGATGCCGCCGAGCAACGCGATGCATCGGCGCTGATCGATTTGAGGGTCACCCACGCGGTGGCTATGTCCGATGAGGACGGCGACCTGAAACTGTTCCTGCTGCCAGCCCCGGTACCGTTCGAGGATCTGGACGGTGCGCTGCTCTCGGACCAGCTGTTCAGGCATAGACTGGCTGCCCTCGGGCAGACCCACGTGGACGTGTCGGTCCGACCCGCTCGCGGCGAGGTGTCCGCAAGCGTCTGGTCGGGCGATGACGATGGTCCCTATCTGGGCACCGGCGCCCTGGCCGGAGGTCGGTTGGAAGACGGTCGTCTGCGCGGTCGCATGATGCTGGTCAGCAGCGATAAGGGGCGCGCGCTGGCCGACGTCGCCGTTGATGCGCCACTTATCAAGCCGGCCGTGATGCAGGAGTTGGCGGCCGATGGCGGGGCGCCCTGGCAAAGCCTGCTGCGCTTGCGTGCGGCCCTGAGGGCGGGTGATGAGGCGGTGCTGCGAGCACTGCTGGTGCCAAATCTGGCCAAGGACATCCCCACCGGCGATGCCTTCCAGGCCGAACTCCCAACCCTGCGCCGACAGTTCCCGATGGACGAGCCGTTCGAGCGCGGGTGGCTGACCGAGCTCGATGCCCGCCTGGTGCTGCCGAGCAACAACGATGGTGAGCCGGTGCGGATCCTGGTCGACATGGTTCGGGAAGGCGACGCCTGGCACATGCTGGGCATCAGCTACCGTCGGCGGGACATGGCATTGCTGCCGATCGAGACGAAGCCCTTTGTCGAGCACGCGGGGTTCGACGAGAGCCCACTCGGCCCCGGTATCGCGATCAGTACCGAGCTCGATTTCGACGGCCTTCACCTGCGCCCGCGTCACGCGATCGCGATGGCCATTCCGGGAGTGCCCGGCAATCACTGGATCTTTCTGAGTGATGCGCCGGTGACGCGAGCACAGCTCCTGCCGGCGGCCAACACCGGGTCAGGGGAGCCGGAGTTTCCGGATCTCCAGGCAGACGTCCTGGTGCTGGTCGCCCGAAGCGATGCAACCACGATAGCGACCACCGGCCTGCTGAAACAGGTGCCCGGTAGGGAGCCCAGCTTCGAGTCGAAGTTCCTGGGGCTTGACAAGCTTGCGTTGATAGACGGGGTGTTCTACGGCCTGATTCGCGACGATGAGGTACACATCCGCTTTGCCGCGCCGGTGCATTAACCGGCCAAAGGGCCGGGCACGCTCAGGCCGACTACGCTGACAACGGCGTATTCGATGTCTATCCGAACTGGAGCACCTCAGCTGGCGTCATGTTCGCCCTGCCATCCGAGACGAGGTTGGAATAGTGAACTTGAAAACGGACCCGGAAGTTTCGCCGGGTTCCACCCAGATCCGGCCGCCAAGGCGCTCGATGATCTTCTTGCAAAGCGCCAAGCCGATGCCGGTTCCAGCCTGATCGTTGCGCCCGATCCGCTTGAACAGTCCGAACACCACCTCCCGATCTGCCGGCTCGATACCCTTGCCATTGTCACTCACCGAGAAGATCCACTCGGTTCCCTGCTGCTGCGCGGCAACCCTGATCCGTGGCGGATCACTCCCCCGGTACTTGATTGCATTGCTGATCAGATTCTGAAACACATGCAACAAACCCGTGCGCTCCGCCTGTACCGAGGGAAGATTCGCCACCACCACATCAGCGCCGGATTCTTCAATGGCCGCGCTGAGGTCACTCAATACGCCATCCACCACTGATTTTGTATCCACACTTGTGAAAACGGGATTACCGGGTTCAAGTTCCCTGGAATAAGTCAGGACATCCCGAATCATGGCCGACATGCGAGTCGACGCAGCAACAACAGTGTCGATGAAGTGATTCGCCTTTTCGTCCAGTTGATCTCCGTACCGCTTCTGGAGCAGTTCGCTGAAACTTGCGATGGTACGCAAGGGTTGCTGCAGGTCGTGTGATGCAATATAGGCGAATTGCTGGAGGTCATTATTCGACCGTGCAAGTCTCTCTGCTTGTTCAAGCAGCCTGGATTCCGCCTGTTTCCTGAATTTCACTTCCCGGTTGAGCGCATCAAGCAGGTCGTTCAGCACCATGAACCGCGCTGTCGCTCTCCGCTTTGGAATGCAGCGAACGATCAGGGACGGAGCCGATTCACTCTTTTCGTGGTGGAGCCGCGCACCTTCAGCCCTGGTCGGAACACTTTCGCCTGACGACGACCATGTGAGGCTGCCAACAATCATCTGTCGGTTGCGCAGACACAGCGTCAGGAAGGCCTGAACCGATTCTGTCGAATCTGTCACGAGGTCCTCGAGGCGCGTACTCTCAAACTCAATCGGCTTCGGACCGATCAGCGCGCGGGCCGCCGTGTTTGCGGATTGAATGGCGCCATCGCCCGACAGCATGAGGATCGGGTCCGTAAACGGTTCAGCAAAACTCAGGAACCGTTCCGGCTTCATCCGCGGCCGGTTCTGAAATATTCCCGCCCCTGTGTCTGCTCGCTTTCAGGGCTGCTCTTGAGATAAACGGTGACACGGCAGCCCGGATCGCCCCTGGCTATGGTTTGTTGCAGTTCGACCTTGGCGTACCCCAGATTCTCGGACGCGATCGCGCCGAACACGTTGGAAGTCATCATGCACATCGACGGCCGGCCGATGACCTTGTCACCGAAGGGACACGCCCTGTTCCCGAGAACGATTTTTTCGTCGTCCTGTTCGATGACATAGAAGTCGCCCTGGATACGGCGCTTCAAGTCCACCAGAACCTCGGCCACCTGCTCCCGCGTCAACGAGTCCACACTCACGCTCGAGCGGTAGGCCGAATTGAGTTGATCTCCTACAACCTGACCAACCACGCTGATGTATCCCGATGCCTCGTTCAGGCCGACCACATCTTCGAGGACTCCGGAAAGTTCGCGAATGAGGTTCCGCAGGAAAACGTCGCGGTCCAGCGCAACATCGAATTGACTCGGCGTATCCCGCCCGGCTCCGGACATCTGCCTCTCCATAACGATACGAAAACGCGCAATCTCAAAGTATAGCGGACGGGCCAGCGGCGGGCGCATCGAGTCAAGTCTGATTCAGACTCATGCAACAAAGGCTCCCGCGAACGCGAAGCTCACCTGCCCCACTGCTCAGATTGCTCCGAACCGGCGCGGAGACATCAGTTCGACTCGCACCCGCTCCGACTGACCACTCGAACCGGTGACAGTCGGTAATCGCGAAAGCCCAGCCGCAGGTAGAAGTCGTGCGCGGTACTGTTGGCCTGCATTACGTGCAGGAACGGCGTCTGGCCGCGGGCCAGCTGTAGCCGTACCAGCATTGCGGTCAGGCGCCGGGCCAGACCGCGGCCTTGCGCGTCGGGATGGGTGCAGATGCCGCTGACCTCGCGCAAAGCGCCGGCCTGCAGGCGCTCACCGGCCATCGCGATCAGCCGGCCGTCGTCGAGACAACCGTAGTAGTCGCCCAGCTCCAGCGTACGCGGGCCGAACGGACCCGGTCGCGTCAATAGCGCCAGATCCAGCGCCTGCTTCGCGTGTTGCGGACCCAGCCGCACGGCATCGGCTGCCTTGTCCAGTGGTGCCGATCCACCCGCCCAGACCATCTTGTGCATGCTGGCTTCTATCTCGATCCGCCAACCGGCCGGCGCCGGACCGGACCAGCCGTCGCAATAAAAGCGCTCGTCAGGGTCGCAGTAGGGGATGAGCGCATCGAAATCCGGTGCGATCGGATCGGCGAAGGCAATGATCGGCGAAAAGCCGCGCGCAAAGCGCCGTGCCGTGGATGTGCCTTCCGCAAAGTGTGCCTGCGAACCGCTGAAGGCATGCCAGAAGATGTTGTCAAGCACATGGAGCATGGGGGCGAGCGTGCAGCCGGTGGGCGGCAGGATGATACGACCTGGGTGAGGCGTAGTTGAGCGAATTTCGGTCACGCGGGTGGCAGGTTTGAAACCCGCAGCGCGCTACTTTGGAGTGCGGCGCTCTGCGCCGCTTTGGATGCCCTACCGAACACACTGCTGCTTCAATACAGCGGATTCACTCAGCTTCCTCCAGCGCCCAACCGCAGCCGAGCAGGCCCACGCCCAGCAGGATCGCGCATACGACAGCGGAGGTAGTGCCCAGGTCTCCGGCCAGCCATTCGCGTGAGGCCTGCTGCAACAGTGGCGAGGGCAGCAATGCCAACCATGTCAGCAGACCGCCGGCCAGTGCCGCAATAGGCAGCAGCCAGGGTTGCGAGCGCTGACGCGGGGGCAGGATGCGCATCACTCGCGCCGAAAATCCGTCGTCGGCCACCGCACCGGCGAATTCGCAGCGCAGCAGTTCGTCCAGCTTCTGATCGTCAAGCTCGTTCATCTCTTGTCTCTCCGGTCGTTGTTCGGCGCCCAGTCCTGCAGCAGCTGGCGCAATTTCGCCTTGCCGCGCGCCACGTGTGTCTTCACGCTGCCCAGCGGCATGTCCAGCACCAGTGCCGCCTCCTCGTGGCTGAGTCCCAGCTGCGAGTACAGTAGCGCCGCGCGCTGGTTGTGGGACAAACGTCGCAGGGCGGCGTCAAGGTCCAGGCGCAGTGCGGGGCTACCATTATCGGCACCAGTCATCTCGATCTCTGCAAGGTCCAGCTCCGCTGACTGCTGCGTCTGTCCGGCTTTGCTGCGCAGATATTGCAGGAAGCAGGAATGGGCGATGCGGTGCAGCCAGGTGCCAAAGCGGGAGTCGCCGCGGAACTGCTCAAGCTTGCGCCAGGCCAGCACGAAGGTCTCCTGCGCCAGGTCGTCGGCCATGGCCGGATCGTTGCCCAGCAGTCGTCGCAGTTGGGCGCGAACCAGCCCCTGGTGCCGCCGCAGCAGAATCTCGAAGACGCGGGCATCGCCGTCTCGCACGGCCCGTTCGACCAGGGCCGCATCGATGCGTGCCTGCGCATCGCGATCATCCATGCCCGCCGCCGCGACGGCTCAGATACCAGTTGCCCAGATAGCCCAGGCCCAGCGCGACCGGCAGGATGCCAAGGCCCCACAGTTCGGCCAGCGGGTGCCCGACGTGGTAGTTGAGCGGAAGGGACACCAGCGTGGCGCTCAGGCCGATGCCGCCGGCGAGCA
>JBGTIE010000495.1:0-5999 GCA_041745855.1 Lysobacterales bacterium
GCGTGCTCGCTGGCCAGATTCTCCAGCGCGCCCTGGTAGACCAGCGACTCGATATAGCGGGTGAGGACGTAATCGAGGATCTCGACCGCGTCCGGCTCGTAAAGGTAGTCCCAGTTGTGGGCGCTCTCGATGTCTTCGGCCGGCGGCAGCGGCAGCAGCTGACTGATGGTCGGCTTCTGCGACATCGTATTGATGAAGTCGTTGTAGGCCAGATGGAGCCGATCCAGCCGGCCCTCGGTGTAGGCATCGAGCACGACCTTGATTACGCCGACCAGCTGTTCCACCCGCGGCTTCTCGCCCAGGTGGGTGACCGAGCCGACCATGTTCACCTTGAGCCGGCGGAAGAAACCGACCGCCTTGGCGCCGATCGCGACGATGTCGACTTCCACGCCCTGTTCCTGCAGCTGGCGGATGTCGACCAGCAGGCGCCGGAACAGGTTCGAGTTCAGACCACCGCACAAGCCACGATCGGTGCTGATGACGACGAAGCCGACCCGCCGAATCTGCTCACGTTCGAGCAGGAAGGGGTGCTTGTACTCGGTGTTCGCCTTGGCGACGTGACCGATGACCTGGCGCATCATCCGCGCATAGGGGCGCGAGGCACGCATCAGTTCCTGTGCGCGACGGATCTTGCTGGCCGAGACCATTTCCAGCGCGCCGGTCACCTTGCGGGTGTTCTGCACGCTCTTGATCTGGGTCCTGATTTCGCGTCCGACTGCCATAACTCTCTCTTTGCTTGCCTACCAGGGGCGACGCCGCTGCCGGCACCGCAAGCTGCTCTACCAGGTACCGGTCTTCTTGTATTCCTCGATGCCGGCCTTGAAGGCGGCCTCGATCTGGTCGTTCCAGTCGCCGCTGGAGACGATGCTGCTGAGCAGATCGGCGTGGTTCTGCTCGAAGTGGCTGTGCAGTCCCTTCTCGAAGTTCAGAATGCCGTTCAGCGGCACGTCGTCCAGATAGCCCTTCTCGGCCGAATACAGCGACAGCGCCATCTGGGCGATGTTCATCGGCGCGTACTGGGCCTGCTTCATCAACTCGGTGACGCGCTGACCGCGCTCGAGCTGGGCCCGGGTCGCGGCGTCGAGGTCAGAGGCGAACTGGGCGAAGGCGGCCAGCTCGCGGTACTGCGCGAGGGCCAGCTTGACGCCGCCGGAGAGCTTCTTCATGACCTTGGTCTGGGCCGCGCCACCGACGCGCGAGACCGAGATACCTGCGTTCACCGCAGGCCGGATGCCGGCGTTGAACAAGTCGGTTTCGAGGAAGATCTGGCCGTCGGTGATCGAGATCACGTTGGTCGGAACGAAGGCCGAGACGTCACCGGCCTGGGTCTCGATGATCGGCAGCGCGGTCAGCGAGCCGGTCTTGCCGGTGATCTCGCCACCGGTCGCACGCTCGACATAGGCCTCGTTGACCCGCGCGGCGCGCTCGAGCAGACGCGAATGCAGATAGAAGACGTCACCCGGATAGGCTTCGCGGCCCGGCGGGCGGCGCAGCAGCAGCGAGATCTGCCGATAGGCGACCGCCTGCTTGGACAGATCGTCATAGATGATCAGCGCGTCTTCGCCGCGATCGCGGAAATACTCGCCCATCGTGCAGCCCGAGTAGGGCGCGATGTACTGCATCGCGGCTGACTCGGAGGCCGCCGCGGCGACGACGATCGTGTGCGCCATCGCGCCATGCTCTTCCAGCTTGCGCACCACGCCGGCGATCGAGGATGCCTTCTGGCCGATCGCGACGTAGATGCACTTAACGCCGGAATCCTTCTGGTTGATGATCGTGTCGATCGCCAGCGCGGTCTTCCCGGTCTGGCGGTCGCCGATGATCAGCTCGCGCTGACCACGACCGACCGGGATCATCGAGTCGACCGACTTGTAGCCGGTCTGCACCGGCTGCGACACCGACTTGCGCCAGATCACGCCGGGCGCGACTTTCTCGATCGCGTCGCTCCGCTGGGCGTCGATCGGGCCGCGGCCATCGATGGGCTGGCCGAGCGAATCGACGACGCGGCCGAGCAATTCAGGTCCGACCGGCACTTCGAGGATGCGGCCGGTGGTGCGCACGGTGTCGCCTTCGCGCAGGTGTTCGTAGTCACCCAGGATCACCACGCCGACCGAATCACGCTCCAGATTGAGCGCCAGGCCGAAGGTGTTGTTCGGGAACTCGACCATTTCGCCCTGCATCACATCGGCCAGGCCGTGAATGCGGGTGATGCCGTCGGAGACGCTGGCGATGGTGCCTTCGTTGCGGGCCTGCGACTCGAGCTTGAACTGGTCGATGCGCGCGCGGATCAGGTCACTGATCTCGGTCGGGTTGAGGTTCGTCTGCATGGCGTTTACCGAAAGGGAAAAGGGGGTCTTGAAGCAATCAGCTGCGAAGAGTCTCGCCGAGTCGCTCCAGGCGGGTGCGCAAACTGCCGTCGATGACCAGGTCACCGGCGTCGATCACCGCACCACCGAGCAAGTCGGGATTGACTTCGATATTCAGTTCAACGGCGCGCGAGAAACGACGCGCCAGGGCACCGGTCAGCATCTGCAGCTGAACCGGGTCGATCGGCGCGGCCGAGCTGACTCGCACGCTCAAAGTGCGCTCGGCTTCAGCCCGCAATTCGCCGTACAGGCTGGAGACTTCCGGCAGCAGTGACAGCCGGCCGTTCTCGCTCACCAGTGTCATGAAGCGGCCGAAGGCACCATCCAGTTGCTGCCCCGGCGGCAGGAACAGCCCAGCCTGGTCGCTCGCCGACAGGCGCGGGTTGTCCAGCCATTCACGGCTGGCCGGATCGCTGACCAGCTGGGCTGCGGTCTGCAGCGCCTGGTGCCACTCGGCCAGCGCGTCACTGTTGCGGGCCAGACCAAAGGCGGCTCGGGCATAGGGACGGGCCAGCGTACGCAAGCTGCTCATGGGCTCAGATCTCCGCGATCAACTCGTCCAGCAGCTGCTTGTGCACCTGCGGGTCGATTTCCTTGCGGATCAGCCTTTCCGCACCGGCCACGGCCAGCACGGCGACCTGGCCGCGCAGCTGTTCCTTCGCCTTGTTGGTGAGGTTGGCCACTTCGACTTCGGCCGCGCTCATCTGGCGAGCGCGTTCGGACTCAGCGTCGCGCCTGGCCTGTTCGAGAATCTGGTTGTATTGCTGGTGGGCGCGCTCGTGGATCTCGTTCGCCTTCACGCGCGCTTCCTTGAGCACATCGGATTCGCGGGCTTTGGCCTCTTCCAGCGCCTTCTGACCGGCTTCGGCCGCCGCCAGACCCTCGGCAATCTTCTGCTGCCGGGTCTCGATCGCGCCAATGATGTGCGGCCAGCCGTACTTCATCACCAGCCAGGCGGTGACGAAGAACGCAAGCCCCTGGATGACCAAGGTCAAGTTGATATTCATCGCTCTACTCCGTTGGGCCGGCGACGCCCATCGACGCCGCCAACCGGGCAAGCTGCAACCAGCGCTTTAAGCTTTCTCAGCCGCCGATGGCGCTGATGAACGGATTGGCGAAGAGCAGCAGCAAGGCGATTGCCACACCGATGATCGGCACCGCGTCAAGCAGGCCGGCGACGATGAACATCTTGGTCTGCAGCATCGGGGCGAGCTCCGGCTGACGCGAGGCGCCTTCGAGGAACTTGCCACCGAGCAGGGCGAAGCCAATGGCCGTGCCGAGCGCGCCGAGGCCGATCAGCAGGCCGACGGCGATCAGCGTGTAGCTCATCACTTCGGCAATGAATTGGGTGTTGGCTTCCATGGTCGACTCCGTTTGCAGGTCTGTAGGTTTGAGGGTGAAAGGTGGAACGAAAAGCGTTGCGGCAGTGCCTTGAGGTGTGGGCGCTGACTAATGGTGCTCGGCGGCCATGCTGAGATAGACAATGGTCAGCATCATGAAGATGAAGGCCTGCAGCGTGATCACCAGGATGTGGAACACGGTCCACATGAAGCCGGCGATGAACTGCACTGGCGCCAGCAGCCAGAACGACAACGAGGCCAGTGTCGCGCCCAGCGTCATCACGCCGATCAGCACGAATATCAACTCGCCCGCGTACATGTTGCCGAACAGCCGCAGGCTCAGCGAGAGTGGCCGGACCGCTTCTTCGATGATGCGCAGCAGCAGGTTGGCCGGCGCACCCTTGGGGCCGAACGGGGCGGTGACGAATTCGCTGAAGAAGCCACCCACGCCCTTGTGCTTGATGCCTGTGTACTGGATCAGCAGGAAAACGCACAGCGCCATCCCGAGAGTGGTGTTGAGGTCGGCGGTAGCGACCACGCGCATGTAGGCGTGGTGAGGATCATTGCCGGCCAACTCGTGGCCCTTGGCCCAGGCGCCGGGAATCAGGTCAACCGGCACGATGTCCATGAAGTTCATCATGAACACCAGAAAGAAGATCGTGATCGACAGCGGCGCGATCAGCTTGCTCTTGCCGTGGAAGGTTTCCTTGACCAGGCTGTCGACGAACTCGACCACCATTTCCAATGCGCACTGCAGCTTCCCCGGTACGCCCGCGGTGGATCGCCGGGCGACGCGAATGAACAGGGCCAGGAAGATCAGCGCGAGCAGGACCTTGAAGAGAACACTGTCGAGGTGGATGGCCCAGAACGAGCCTTCCCCGACCTGCAGCGTCCAGTGGGCCAGATGGTGCTTGATGTACGCCGTCATGGCGTTCGAGCCGGCTTCTTCCGCGACCGCAAAAATCAGCTTATCCATAGCGTAGCAATGCCCACATTCCTGCCAGTTGAGCGGTGATCAAACCCGCCAGCATGCCCCCCGCGGGAAGCTTCAGCGCGATCAGACCCGTTCCGAACACAGCGAACAACAGCAACCATTTCCAGGCCGCGGCGCCAAAGAACCGGCGCAGCATGGTCGCGGCCGGGGCGACTCCGGCAAACTGACGCCAGGCGAATACCGCTTGGGCCAGTATCACCGAGGCGCCACCCCAAGCCACCGCGGTCATGCTGGAAAGCGACCCGATGGCCATCAACGCCACGATACAACTCAGACCCACCGCCGCCAGCTGCACGCACAACATGCGTACTGCCAACCGCTTCCCGCCCGCAAATGGATCGATCATGCGGACCTCTACAGCAACGATAGGCGAGGCCGAAGCGGTTCCCGGAGCGCAACCATCCCGACCGACCATGGCTCGGCGATCAAAACGGCGCAACGAATCAACGGAAGGATAGCAGGCCCGCGATCGAGGCTACAAGTTCGATTGGTGGAGGGTGCGATTTGAACTGATGTTTCAAAGGGTCTGGTTGAAGGGCCCAGGGCCCAGGGGTCAGGGCCCAGAAAATGTCAAGAGCCGACTTAAGGGCAGCCCTCAGCCCTAAGTCGCAACCGATTCGCCACGGCCATCGCGGTAGCGATCAGGGCGGTAATCAGCAGCGCTCCCAGCAACAGCGCGTAGGATTCACTGCCGATCAGCAGGTACAGCGCGCCATAGCCCCCGCCGAGCACAACGCCGGCGGCCAGGCCGCGTTGGCGGCTGCCGAGCAGGGCGATCGAGAAGGCGCCGACCATGCCGGCAAAGACCGTCGCCGCCACCGCATAGGCGAGCGCGAAGCCAAGATGCTCGGACAGCGCGAGCAACAGCAAGTAAAAGCAGACCTGACTCACACCGATGAGCGCGTAGTCCAGCGCCCACAGGTTGCGCCGCAATAGCAGTTCGATCAGGAAGAACGCGGCCAGAGTCAGGGCGACAAAAAGCGTGCCGTATTTCCAGGCTCGCTCGTTGCGCTGGTAGATCTCGCCCGGTTGCTGCAGCACGATCCCGATCTGGCTGCGGGCCAGATCCAGTCGATCGATCTCGTACTCATTGAACTGTGCCGGCATGCCGGTGTTGAAGTCGAATACCTGCCACTGCGCGCTGAAGCCGACAGCGGTGACCTCGCGCTGGCGCGGCAGCAGGCCGCTGGCAAAGCCCGGGTCGGGCCAGTCGCCGCGCATTTCCACGCTGAACTCGCTGGCGCTGGGCAGCGCATGCAGCGACTGCACTCCCGCCAGCGCGAACTGACCGCTCAGCCT
>JBGTIE010000496.1:0-6140 GCA_041745855.1 Lysobacterales bacterium
ACCTGCGGCCATTGCGGGGTGGCGGCGTACAAATGGAGCACCGCCTCGTTGTCACAGTGCAGGTCGAGCACCAGGTCAGCGTCGATCGCAAGTCCCAGCAGACAGCGGCGCAGGCTGTCGAGCTCACTGGCCACAGAGAGCTCGCCGCAGGCCCGGCGCAGCTCGGCCCGCACTGTTGCCACGTCCGGGGACACACCGGCGTCGACCGCCGGACGCAGCCGCTCAAAGACGCGTTCACTCAGATCGGCGTAGTGACGATTGAAATTCTCGCCCTCGGCCAGCGAGAACCTACCGAGCGTGTTGCCCAGCACCCGCTGCGCCACCCCGATCGGATTGGCCAGCGGCACCAGCACGATCTCGCCCAGCAACTGGCCGGCCGCCTCCAGCTGCTCCAGCTTCCGGCGAAGATGGAACTGCACCAGCATCCCGGGCGGTTCATCGGCGTGCAGCGAGGCCTGGATATATGCCTTGCGACTGCCATCGGTCGGACCGAAATGCTGGCTGATCAAATGCCGCTGCGACCCGGGTGCCACCGGAGTCAGGGTGTGTTGGAGGGTACGCATGAGCTCGACTCGGGGTGGCAGGGGGCGCGCAGTATCGCATCCGGACCGTCGCAGCCATGCGGTTGCCACAACCACCTGGCTGGATCCTCGACGGTTCTTCGGCGGCGAACTCCCCTCGGGGTCGGGGTCGGAATCGGTATCGGCATCGGTTCGTTTCGATCTGACCGTCCACCCGGTATCCGTTTCGTGGCCAGGACCCAGCTCGTCTACTTCGATGCCGATTCCGACCCCGACCCCGACTTCACATCGCTGCATCAACTCGTATCACACCTCGACCCACCGCACGCCCGCGCCCACCCTATACTTGCGCAATGACTGAACCCAGCCTCACCCCACCCTGGTGGGTAATCCTCATCATCGCCGTGGCCGCCGCTGTCGGCGCGTATCTGGGCCAACGCTGGTGGGCTGATCCCGCCGTATCCAGCGGCTTGCCGCTCGATGCCGGCGCGCTGGTGCGCTATCCGGTGCCCAAGCAGGTCGATGTCGCGCCGCTGATCGACCGGCATGGCCAGACGTGGACGGTCGAGCAACTGCGCGGTCGCTACAGCCTGGTGTTCTTCGGCTTCACCCACTGTCCGGACATCTGCCCGGCGGCGCTGGCGATGCTGAAATCCGCCGCTGATCGCTGGCGCGCCGAGTTGCCGCCCGAGCAGCAGCCACAGGTGGTCTTCGTGTCGGTCGATCCCAAGCGCGACACGCCCGAACAGCTCGGCAAGTACGTTGATTTCTTCGATCCCGACTTCACCGCGGTGACCGCCACTGACGAGGTGCTGTTGCCGTGGACGCGCAGCCTGGGCATCGTCTATGTGTACACGCCGACCGGGCCGGGCGAGTTCGATTACACGGTCGACCACAGCGGCTCGATCCTGTTGCTCGATCCGCAACTGCAATTGGTCGGCCTGTTCCGGCCGCCGCAGACGGTGGCCCAGATCTCTGACACGATGCTGACCATCCTCGGTGCCCGGTCACCATGAAGGCCCGACCGGATCTGGCGCTGGCGCTGCAATACGCACTGCCGCACCGGCTGTTGAGCACGCTCGCCCGCTGGTTGTCGCGCTGGCGCTTCGGACCGTTCAAGAACGCGTTGATCCGCTACATCGTGCGTCGCTTCGAGGTCGACCTGAGCGAAGCCGAGCTGAGCGATCCGGAAGACTATGCAAGCTTCGACGCCTTCTTCACCCGCGCGCTGAAGCCGGGACTGCGCCGCTTCGACGCCAGTGACGCGGCCATACTCAGTCCCTGCGACGGGACGGTGTCCGAAGCAGGTCGGGTCGACGCTGGACGCTTGCTCCAAGCCAAGAGCATCAACTACCGGCTCGCCGACCTGCTCGGCGACGAATCCACCGCCGAAGCGCTGGGCGGCGGCCGCTTCATAACCCTGTACCTGTCGCCGCGTGACTACCATCGCGTCCATATGCCCTTCGCCGGCCGCCTGCGCAGCAGCCTGCATATCCCTGGCCGGCTGTTCAGTGTCGCGCCCTTCGCGGTCGAAGGCGTGCCCGGTTTGTTCGCCCGCAACGAACGACTGGTCGCCCTATGTGATACCGACTACGGCCCAGCCGCGGTAGTGATGGTCGGTGCAATGCTGGTCTCGGGCATCGAAACGCCGTGGGGTGGCTGGTTCGTGCCGCCCTATGCGAGCCGGGTCCAACGTCGCGACTACGGCGACGCGCCCATAACGCTTGCGCGCGGCAGCGAGTTCGGCCGCTTCCACTACGGCTCGACGGTTATCGTGGTGACCCCCGCCGCGGCGCCCGACTGGCGACCGGGGCTGGTCAGCGGTCGCCGTACCCGGGTCGGTGAGGTGCTCGCAGACTAGCCGAGGCGGTCACGACCCGGCTCCTTGGCGGTTGTCCGCGGCGACCCGAGCGGGCACACTTGAAACGATAACTCGCCGGAGTCTGATCGATCATGTTCAGGATGTTGTCCACCCATGGCCTGCCGAGCCAAACCACCGCCCTCAGCCCGCCTGTGCCGACCACGCAAGCGACTCGCGCCCGCCGGGCGGGCAGCTATTTGATCGGCGTTCTGGGTTTGCTGCTTTGCGCTTCTTCGAGCATCGCAACCGCCACCACCGAAACGCCCGAAGGCCTGCTCAGTGTCGATCTCGCCGCGGTCGTCGATCCCGGCTCACCCAACCCGGTCAACGGTGGCGAGACCGTGACCTGGCTGGCACGGGTCAACAACGAGTTCAAGACCAGTATCAACACCACCGGCGCCATCAGCGTCGAGCTGGTCACAGCCAGCTCGGCGGGGAGCTTTCCGTTCAGCGCCTCCGGCGCGAACTGGGGTTGTTCGACCAGCACCTGCATCTACAACGCCCCGCTGCCGGCAGACACCTCCACCACCGACCTGATCATCACCGGCCCGGCGCCCCTCGCAGCGCAGGGCGGCACGATGTCGCTGGCGATGACCGTATCGGTCAACGGGAATTTTTTCCAGGACATCAACCCCAGCAACGATACCGACAGCGATGAAGTCCAGATCCTGCCGTTGCAGATCGGCTTTCCCGACTATGTCATCGCCAGTTTCAGCGGCTCACCGGATCCGGTCGATCCGGGCGAGCTGACCACCTTCACCCTGGTGGTGGAGAACGATGACGTTCCGAACAGCACCGACGGCGCCGTCGGCACGCCGCTGAGCGTCGATTTCTCGTTGGCCAGTTCACCTTCTGGCGCCAGTCTCGGCAGCATCAGTGGCAGCAACTGGAGCTGCGGCAGCACCAGCTGCGTTTACGGTCTGCAGCTGGGTCCGGGTGAACAGGCACCGCCGCTGACCATCCCGGTCACCGCACCCCCCGGGGGCCCGGGTTCGATCACGCTGAACGCGCTGCTGGGCGGCGACAAGAACCAGTCCAACAACGCAGGCCAGGCCACGGTATCGGTGAACGCGCCCCCGGCCCCGATCGACTATCGCTTCCAGTCCATCAGCGGCGCCCCCGATCCGATAGCACCCGGCGCCAGTGGGGTGTTCGAACTGATCGTGGAGGAGGTCGGGCCCGCTCCGATCGGCCCCTCGGGCGGCACTGACCGTGGGCTGCCGCCGTTGACGGTAAGTTTCAGTCTGGCCTCGACGCCCGGCGGTGCCAGCCTCCAGGGCGTGCCAAGCGGAACCGACTGGAACTGTGGTTCGACCAGTTGCAGCTACGACGGCGAGTTGGGGCAAGGCGTGCCGACCTCGGTGTTGAGCATTCCAATCCAGGCACCAGCTTCAGGCCCCGGTTCGATCACGCTGTCGGCCCAGATCAGCGGTGACGAGGTCCCCGGCAACAACAGCGGCAGCGCCACCATCAGCGTTTCGGGGAATGTCCTGGACCTGGTCTTCGCCGAGTTCAGCGGCAATCCTGCCAGCGTATTGGCCGGGGCGGAGTTCGAGTTCCTCGTCTCCGTCACCGCACTTGACCGCGGCGGTGCCGCGCGCATCGAAGGTGGGCCCTCCGGTCTGGGCTTCAGTTACGACCTCACTGCCAGCAGCGGCAACGCCCAGTTGATCGGCACGCCCACCGGCACTGACTGGTCATGTGGCAGCGGTATTTGCCAGTACCTGCAGCCAATGAATCCCGGCCAGACCACGCCGCTGGTGCGCTTCCTGGTCCGGGCGCCAGCGCAGGCGCCGTCGACGGTGACATTGAGTGGCTTTATCTTCGGCGACGAGAACACCAGCAACAATCAGGGTAGTGCCTCGGTCCAGGTGATCAACGAGCCGCCTCCCGATCCGCCCCAGCTGACGCTGGACAAGCAGGGACCGGCGCAGGTAGAGACGGGCGAAAGCTTCAACTATGTGCTGGAAGTGGCCAACGTCGGGATGTCGTCGGCCAGCCAGTTGCGCCTGCTCGACCGCCTTCCGGCCGGTGTGACGCTGATCGGGGTCATGCCCGGCGGGGGCTGGAGCTGCGTGGCGAGCACCACGACAGTGGACTGCGATCTGGGCTTCCTGGGCATCGGCCAAACCACCCGGGTGACGCTGAACGTACGCATAGATGCGGCCGGGGACTACCTCAATGAAGCCTTGCTGGATGCCTTCTCGCAGTCCGGCTCGATCACCGATTCGCTTTTGACGAGGGTTGTCGGGCCGCCGCCTGACCCGCGCGTGGACTTGCGTTTGCGCAAGACCGACAGCGTCGATCCGGTCGCCGTCGGCGCCCCCTTCGCCTACGACATCGAAGTCACCAACCTGAGCAATACGCCGGCGACCGAAGTAACCGTCATCGATCAACTTCCGGCCGGTCTGCAACTTGTCTCTGCTGGCGGCGCCGGCTGGTCGTGCAGCGGTAGCGTCGTGTGCGTGCTCGACGAAGCTCTGGTCGGTGGCGCGACGCGGTCGCTGCGGATCGACGTGATCGCGCCGGCCGAACCCGGCGTCATCCTCAACGAGGCCACGGTCAGCAGTGCCGAAGAGGACCTCAACCCGCTCGACAACAGCGACAGCGAGCAGACCACGATCACCAGCGCAGGCGGCGTGGCGGTGGCTGACCTGGCGCTTAGCCCCGGCGGCCCGGCACAAGCAGAGCCTGGTCAGGAATTTGAACTCGGTGCGGATCTGAGCAACCTTGGTCCGGACCAGGCCGTCGGGATCAATCTGCGGGGCACGGCCAGCGGTCCGGTGACCCTGCTCGGCGCGATGCTCGGTAATGACACTTGCAGTGTCGCCGGTGCCCAGTTGACCTGTTTCCTCAGCCAACTGGCCCCCGATTCAAGTCGCAGCCTGGTCATTCGCGCCCGCGCCAACGCAGTCGGTAGTGGCAACATCCAGTTGCAGGTGGAGGCGGACACGATGGATCCGCTGCTGGCCAACAACACCACCACACTGGTCTACAGCGTCGAGGCAAGTGGTGCCGATCTGGCCGTGCAAGCCAGCGCCAATCCGGATCCGGTGGCCAGCGGCGATCTGCTGAACTATCGGATCGTGGTCAGCAACAACGGTCCGGCCAGTGCCGATCAGGCAATGCTGATCGTCAACCTGGGTCCCGGCCAGCTGATCGAGAGCAGCACCGGAACGGGCCTGAGCTGCACGGTCGGCGGCAACATGGTTGCCTGCAACCCGGCCGCACCGCTCGCCGTCGGCGCCAGCCTGGAGTTGCTCATTGGTGCGCGTATCCAGGCCGCACCGGGCAGCAATGTGCTGGCATCGGCCAGCGTCCAGGGTAGTGACGATCCGAATCCCGCCAACAACAACGCCCAGGTGAGCACCTCGGTCGGCAATCGCGATGAAAGTGATATCCGCGACCGGCTCGGCGCTGCCGCCGGCGCCGACCCCACTGCCGGATCGGCGGTCGGGCCAGTGGCCGAGTTGTGCGCCAATCCGCCCCCCGCACAGGTCGATTTCTGCAATCGTCTGCTGCAGGCCAGTGACGGTGAGGTGCGCCAAGTACTGACCGCCACCGCGCCGGAGGAAACTCTCAGCCAGGCGATCTTGGCGCGGGAAATTTCCTTTGCCCAGTTCTTCAATATCGACGCCCGGCTGGCCGAGCTACGCGGTGCCGCCGGTGGATTCAGCACGGCCGGCCTGATGCTCAGCGGCTCGGGCGGCTCGTTGCCGCTGGGCAACCTGCTGGCGGGCGAGAACGACGACCAGACC
>JBGTIE010000497.1:0-8733 GCA_041745855.1 Lysobacterales bacterium
GCAGGCCGCTGAGCAGGTGACCCAGGCAATACTCGAACAGGCTTTGCCGGCCATCGCTGGCGCTCAAGGCTTCCACGCAGCGCAGCAGCGCCTGACGGGTAGATCGCGGACGGTGGCGCAGCGCCGGCACGGCCAGATGGGCCAGCGGCAGGCGCAGGGCGAGATGCAGGTCCACGCATGCGTCGATGTATGCGCGCACCCGGGTCAGCATGTCTTCGCCCAGGGTCTGCGCGATCAGCGCTTCTTGCGCCGACCGTCGCTGTGGTTGCGTGCCGATCAGCAGCGCCAGCAACACGGCATCGGCCTGCTGCGGTTCTTCGGCGGCGTCGTGCAACTCGGCCGGGAACACCTGCTGCAACTGGTCGGCCAGGTGATAGTCATCCTCGCCGGGATTGCCCACCTGTTCCCGTACCTCGTCGGGCTGGACCGCGATTGCTACCGGTAATGGCGGCGGCGTCCGGGCGGCAAAACCACTGACCGGCGCGGAGGATTCGACCCCGGTCGTTGTTCTGGCCGAGCGCCGCAGCGCGGCCAACCGCTCGCCGCGCAGATTTGGATCGAGCGCGCAGATGCGCTTTTCCAGCGGCGGGTGGGTGGCAAACAGGCTGCTCAGGCCGAGGCCGTCACCAAACAGCATGTGACTGACTTCCTCGGCCTCGACGTTCTGCAGCCTCGAGCCCTCCGGTGCGCTGCCGATCTTGGCCAGGGCGCCGACCAGACCGGCGGTCTGGCGGGTGAACTGGACCGCGGAAGCATCGGCCAGATACTCGCGCTGCCGACTCAGCGCGGCCTTGATCAGGCGCGCCCCGAGCAGCCCGACCGAACCGATCAGCAGGATCGCCAGGGCGAAGGCCATCACCGCCAGCGCGGCGCGGGAATCGTCGAATACCCGACCGTGGGCGAGCACCTTGCGCGCGCCGATGGTCAACACCAGGATGCCGAACAGCCAGCCCATCAGACGCAGGTTCAGGCGCATGTCGCCATTGAGGATATGGCTGAACTCGTGCGCGATGACGCCCTGCAACTCGTCTCGATTAAGTCGTTGCAGTGCGCCGCGAGTCACTGCGACCGCGGCGTCGGCGGTACTGTAGCCGGCGGCGAAGGCGTTGATGCCTTCCTCCTGCTCGAGCACGAACACCGCTGGCACCGGCACGCCGGAGGCGATTGCGATCTCTTCGACCACGCCACGCAGACGCTGCAGGGCCAGGTCATTGGAGCGTGGCGGTACCGGCGTGCCGCCAAGCATGATTGCCACCGCCGAACCGCCATCGCGCAGGCCGGCAATCTTGACCAGCGAAGCCAGCGCGATCAGCAGCAGCGTGGCGAGCGTACCGCTCGCCAGCAAGGTCCACATCGGCGCCGACCACAGCGGCCAGCGCCACTCGATACCCTGCTCGCCCGTTTGCAGTCCAAAGGCCACCAGCAACACCACATCGACCGCCAGCACGACCCCTCCGACCGCCAGCGCAAAGGCAATCACCAGCCGCCGCGACTGCTTTCGAGCACGATCCTGGGCCTCGAAGAAGTTCATTGTGTTGACTCTCGCACTGGGCCCTGGGCCCTGAGCCCTGGGCCCTGCTCTTCCTTTCCGACGTGCGTTGCCTTGCCAGTCACGACAGAACTGAACGAATCAAAAGGAGATCTTCGGCACTTCCCGCTTGTGCTGCTCGTTCTCTTCCAATTGCAGCGGCGAGGCGGGCGGAAAGGAGAAGGTGCCGGCGATCAGGCTGCCGGGGAACATCTCACGCCGGTTGTTGTAGTCCATTACCGAATCGTTGAAGGCCTGACGGGCGAAGGCGACCCGGTTCTCGGTCGAGCTGAGTTCTTCGCTGAGCTGCATCATGTTCTGGTTCGCCTTCAGGTCCGGATAGCCCTCGGACAGCGCAAACAGCCGGCCCAGCGTGCTGGTCAGGCCGTTCTCGGCTCCGGCCAGCGCCTGCATCGAGGCGGCATTGCCCGGATCCTTGGCCGCCTGCTGCTGCGCCTGCACCGCGCCGTTGCGGGCCTGGATCACCGCTTCCAGCGTATCGCGCTCATGCGCCATGTAGGTCTTGGCGACCTCGACCAGATTCGGGATCAGATCGTGGCGGCGGGTCAGCTGGACGTCGATCTGGGCAAAGCCATTGCGCAACCGATTACGCCCGGCCACCAGGCCGTTGTAGACCGCCATGGCCCAGCCAGCCACGCCGAGGACGATCAGCAGCAAGACGATCAGGGTCAGGGACATGCGCGCGCTCCGGTAGACTGAAGGCTGCAAGGATAACGGGAATGCGGGGGAGTCAGTGGTACGGAGCCAGGGCAAGAGCTGATTCAACACAAAGGACACAAAGGACACAAAGTAGAGCAGAGCGATGCTGGTTCCGGTTCGTACTCGTACTCAGCATCGCGGTACTCGTACTCGTACTCGATGGGCGCGGTGCTTGGACCAACAGCGCGCACTGCGAGCATGAGCGACTGTGCCAGCTTCCATTTTCTCGAGTACGAGTACCGTTTCACTGAGTACGAGTACGAGTACGAAGTGTCCTGACGAATGGTCGTCTTGGCGCGATTCAATACGACCAGCTGAGCTGAGATTCGGTGCCAATCAGTAAAAGCTCTTCCTTTGTGTCCTTTGTGTCCTTTGTGTTGAAAGCTCTGGCTTTAGCTCTGGCTCTGGCTCTGGACCCCACCCAACGCGCTCAGTACCACAGCGCCAACACCCCGAACAGCGCAAAAATCCCCGCGGCGACGAGGTGGACGGCGAGCATCGGGATGCGGTGGGCGAGGCGGTCGCCGAGGTAGACGGCCGGGACGTCGGCGATCAGCATGCCGATGGTGGTGCCGATGACGACCATGACCGGGCTCAGGTAGTGGATGGTCAGGGCGACCGTGGCGATCTGGGTCTTGTCGCCCATCTCGGCCAGGAAGAAGGTCACGAAGGTGGCGCCGAAAACACCGAGGCGACTGGCGATCTTCGTCTCCTCCTCTTCGATCCGGTCCGGGATCAGGGTCCAGATTGCCATGCCGAAGAATGACCCGGCCAGGATCCAGCGCAACCAGACCGGATCGACGCTGGTGCTGATCCACGCACCGAGCGCACCGGCCAGGCCGTGATTGAGGATGGTCGCAGCGAGGATGCCCAGGATGATCGGCAGCGGTTTGCGGAAACGGGCGGCGAGCAGGAAGGCGAGCAGCTGGGTCTTGTCGCCGATCTCGGCCAGGGCGACCACACCGGTCGAGACGAGCAGGGCTTCCACTATTTCGAGTCGATGTCAGGCATGGCTTCGCTCAGCGGCCATCGCAGCGGCGGACGTGGGTCGAGCTGACTCTGCCACAGGTCCAGCACCGCCTCGATCAGCGGGCTTGATGCGATCTGCGGTTCGGAGGCGAGCCGCTCTTCGTCGCCTTCACGTCGCGTAACTTCGGTCTTGGCCAACTCGAAAGCCGTCAGCAAGTCGGTGGTCTGGTTCAGCGCATTGATGAAGTAGGCGCGGCCGAAATAGCTGAAGTCCGAATCCGGACCGCAGCCGAAGGAAGTGCGGTCGGCCCGCGCGGCAGTGATCACCAGCGTGCGGTTGTCGGCCAGTTGCTCGATGAAGCCGCCGGAATAGCAGGCCGAGACGATCAGCACCTTCCAGCGAATGCCGCTGTCGGCCAGCGCCTGCTTCAGGTCGGCCGGTTTGACCTGGTCCAGCGGCAGCCCGAGCAGATTGACATACAGCTCGTGATTCTCGCTGCCATGGCTGGTCAGGAACAGCAGCAGCAAGTCCTGTTCAAGATCCATCCGCTCGCCCAGCCCCTTCAAGGCCGCGCGCAGATTGCTCAGCGTCGCCAGCGGACGACCTGTTACCGTGGACGGATGATTGAGCAGCGCAAGCGTGCGCCCCTGCATGTCGAATCGACGCTCGAACAGTTCCTGGACGTAGTCGATCTCGTTGCGGAAGACGTCTTCGCTGCCGTCCCCGCCGAAGGCCAGCAGATAGGCGTCCAGTCGTTCCGGGTCCTGCGGCGCCAGATCGGCCAACCGACGCTGGAGCAACTCATGTTGCGCCATCAGCAGTACTTCGGGACTTTGCGCCAGCGGCCAGACCGGCTCGACGGTGGCGGTCGGGGGCACCGGGCCGTAGTAGGTTTCCGGATCCAGCGCGAACACCGGCAATGCACTCAGGGCCGCGGCGAGTACGGCGGCTGCAAATCGATGCGGGGCCGGGCGTTCCGGTGCAATTTGACCCAGGCTGTGCCACAGGGCGAGCAGCCACCAGCCCAGCAACACTGCCATGCTGATCTGATGTGCCCGCTGTGAGTACCAGTCCAGTTGCCAGAGCGCGGCCTCCAGCAATGCCCACAACACGGTCAGCCAGAGTCCGGCGGCAATCCAGATGACTGCCAGCGACCAGCCCAGCACCGGCCGCCGCAGCAGCATCGCCGCCAACGTGGCACTGGCCAGCAACAACAGCGCGATGAAGGCATCGGATTGCAGACCGTTGGCGCTCAGGGGTTGGTTGGCGTAGGCCCAATAGCTTTCGATCGCGATCGACAGCAACACCTGCATCGCAAACAGCGGCCAGTAGTGCCAGCCCGGGCGCAGGCGCTCGGCCGGCGCCAGCGGGCGCAGCAGCAACATCCGCAGACCGATCAGCAGGCTGCGGGGCAGGTCAGTGCTCATGCACTTCCCTGGGACCGCGGGCGTCCCGCCCGCAGGCTGTGTCGTGCGTCAGTCTTCCGGAGGTTCGCGTGGTTTCGGTGGCTTTCGCAGCCAGCGTGTGACCTTCCCTGGGACCGCGGGCGTCCCGCCCGCAGGCTTCGGCGTTCCTCAATCTTTCAGAGCTTCTTGTGGTTTCGATGGCCCTCTGAGCCAGCTCTTGCGTTCCCAGGGAGCCAAAAGCGTGGGCGGGACGCCCGGGCGAGGCGGATCGGGGCGTGCGGCGGAACATCATCGTGCGGTGTCTTGTGAGCTGCGGGCGGGACGCCCGCGGTCCCAGGAAAAGCCCGCGGTCCCAGGAAGAGCATGGGCGGGACGCCCGAGCGAGGCAGATTGTGGCGGGCGGCGAAATGTCACCGTACGGTGTCTTGTGAGCTGCGGGCGGGACGCCCGCGGTCCCAGGAAGAGCCGCTTGCGCTCGCGTCATGTCGCCGCCGCTGCCAGCTCGATCTCGTCCAGCCGGGTCACGATCGGATGACGTTCGCTGGCGACCGTGTCCTCGCGCACGACCTGCACGCACTGCCAGCCGGCCTCGGCGGCCGCGTCCAGTTCGGCTTCGACGTCTGACAGGAACAGCAGCGATGGCGGATCAAGCCGGAGCTCATTGGCGATCTGCCGGTAGGAGTCGGCCTCGCGCTTGGGGCCGCTGGTGGTGTCGAAGTGGCGGCCGAACAATTCACTCATATCGCCTGCCAGGGTGTGCGTGAAATACAGCCGCTGCGCCTCGATGGATCCGGAGGAATAGACGTGCAGCGGGATGCCCTGATCGTGCCAGTGGCGCAGCTGGAACACCGCGTCCGGATACACGTGGCTGAGGAACTGGCCCGACTCGAAGGCCTCGCGCCAGATCATCCCCTGCAAGGCCTTCAGCGCGGTGTGCTTGCGGTCGGCATCGATCCAGCTCTGCAGTACTTCGACCACGCCTTCGCCGTCGGCTGGCACGCCGGCTTCGGCAATCACCAGATCCAGCCAGCGCGCGACCTCCGGTTCGCCCTTGTGGGCGGCGACGAAGGTCGGCAGGGTCTCGCGGGCGTAGGGGAACAGCACCTTGTGGACGAAGTCGATCGCACTGGTGGTGCCTTCGACGTCGGTAACGATCGCCGCGACGGGCTGGGCCGGACGAAACATCAGGCGGACAGCCGCGGGAAGCGCGTCGCAATGTCGTCGCCGGTGAATTCGGCGACCCAGCCGGCCGGGTTGGTGAAGACGCGCACCGCCACGAAGGACGGCGCCGGGCCCATGTCGAACCAGTGGCGGGTGCCGGCCGGCACGCTGATCAGATCGCCGGCGGTGGCATGCAGCTCGAAGATCTCGCTTTCTATGTGCAGCGTGAACAAGCCCTGCCCGGCGGCGAAGAAACGCACCTCGTCCTCGGCGTGGGTATGTTCATGCAGAAACTTCTGCCGCAGCTCGGCCGCCTGCGGATGGTCCGGGGCCAGGCTGACCACGTCGGCGGTGACATAGCCACCGTCACGCTTGAGTCGTTCGATGGGCTCGGCGTAGGCCGCCAACACCGCGTCCTGGCTCGCGCCGGGAATGATCGAAGGATCGGTGGACCAGCGCTCATAGCGCACACCGACCGCCTGCAGCCGATTGGCGATCTGACCCGGATCGGTGTGGCGTTCCAGCGCCTCGTCCGGCTGCTGCTCGGCGTAGACGCGCAATGTGCTGGTGGTGGGAACGTTGGCGTGGGCGCTCATGCAGACATTCTCCTCAGTTCCAGTTCGCAGCGTAGTAGAAACTCCAGCGCGTCGAGATGGCGTCGCGCCTCGCCCATCGTGCTGCCCCAGGCGTAGGCGCCGTGGCCATCGATCAGGTAGACATGGTGGATCTGCTCGGCCGCCAGATAGTCCTCGATGGCCTGCGCCAACTCGTCCATGTCCTGGCTGTTGGCGAACACCGGAATGACGATCCGCTCCAGATGGGTCGAATAGCCGGCGAAGGCTTTCAGCAACTCGTAACCCTCGATCACCAGCCGCTGCCGCGGCGCAAACACCTTCGAGGCCAGCGTCTGTGCCAGCGAATGGGTGTGCAAGACCGCCCCGGCATCGGCGAAACGGCGATAGATCTGGGTATGAAGACGAGTCTCCGCCGAAGGCTGGGCAGCGCCGGTATGGATCGGTTGACCGTCCATATCGACCACGATCACGTCCTGCGGGCTCAGCTGCGCCTTGTTCCGACCCGACGCCGTGACCGCGACATGGCGATCGTCCAGCCGCAGCGAAAAATTGCCACTGGTCGCCGGAATCCAGCCCAGCGCGGCCAGATCACGCGCCTGATCGGCAATCTGCTGCGCGCACTCGGCGAATCGGGCGGCGCTGTAGGGGGAGGGCATCGCGGGGGCTCCGGGGTGGTCGCCTGGTCGGTGGGAGGAATGATAGCCCAGGACGGCAAAGGGCCCAGGGCGGCCGCGATTCAAACTGATGCAGGGATGCGAAGCGGGAGTCGGGGTCGGAATCGGAATCGGAATCGAGAGCGACGGCATGAACTTCGGCTCCGCCAACGACTTGAGATATACCAGACAAACATCACGAACAGCGCCGCGGTGAAACGATTCACGAGGAGGCACGGATACGCAGAGCAAAGGATCGATGCCGATTCCGATTCCGACCCCGACCCCGAGCAGAACTCGCTGGCAGAGAACTCAGCGTCGACGGGGCCCAGAAGAGCTGCGGCTAAGCGCCGTAGGATGTCGGTGAGCTCCGCGAACCGCATCAATCGAGGCCCAGGGTGGGCACAGGATTCAGAACAGCATCGGGCTTGGGTTGGGAACCCCGAGTTGCACTCGGGCAAGGCTCCAGTCCTGGCCCGAGACTTCGTTCTTGAGTCCTGAGCCCTGGGTCCTCCGAGTCCGAAAGAATACGTTGGCTCAACTACAAGCAAACAACAAAAGCAGGCCTGTCATCGCCGACCATCCTGCTCGTACTCGAAAGCAGCGTGATGGCTTCGAGTACGAGTACGAGTACCGCGATGCTGAGTACGAATACGACTTCACTTCCCGGATTGCTCCGAACCGGCGCGGAAACATCAGTTCGACTCGCACCCGAGCGTAACGGTATCGCACGATATGAGACGCCCTCAGTGCCACACTCCAGCCTTCTCAGGCAGGGGTCCGCCACAGTGACCGGATTTCTTGACAACTGGTTGGCCTGGCCATGGTGGCCTCAGCTGGCGTGGGTACTGGCATTGGCGCTGCTGGCGACCGGCTTGTATGCGATCCGCGCACGCCTGGCGCTGGTCCGAAGTTCAGACGCTGCGCGGAGCGCTCAGGTGGACAGCGTGGCGGCTCTGCGCAGCGCGCGTGAGCGGATCGAGCAGATTGATAGCGCTCTCCACCAGACCCAGGAACTCGCCGCCCGCCAGCGAGCCCAGCTGGCTGCGCTGCAGGCGCGTTTGGAGATCATTGCCCGCCTCGAACAACACAACACGCAACTGCGCGAAGCGCTCGACGCGGCGCAAACACAGCATGCGCGCAGCGAGCATGAGCGCGGTCTGCTCGAGGCCAGGCTGGCCGAAACCCAGGCCGCCGGTGTGGACCGATTGAAGCTCCTCGAAGGGGCGCGCGACGATCTGCGCCTGGCCTTCCAGAACCTGGCTCAGGAGTTGCTGGAGGAGAAGAGCCGGCGTTTCTCCGAGCAGAACCTGGAGCAGCTCGGCGGCCTGCTGCAGCCAGTACGCGAGCAGCTCCATCACTTTGAGCAGGCCCTCCGTAGCGGCCAGGGCGAGGACCGAGCCCAGCGCAGTCTGCTGCTGAAGGAACTCGACTCGCTGCGCAGCCTGAATGGCCAGCTCAGCGACGAAGCGAACCGGCTGACCCGGGCCCTGCGCGGCGAGTCACAAGTGCAGGGTGCCTGGGGCGAGGTCGTGCTGGAGCGCCTGCTCGAAGCGGCCGGGCTGACCGAGGGGCGCGAATACCAGAAGCAGGCGGTCCTGCGCAGCGACGACGGTGGCCGCCCGCGGCCGGACGTGATCCTGCTGCTGCCCGAACAGCGCGCGCTGGTGCTCGATGCGAAGGTCTCGCTGACCGCCTACGAGCGTTTTGCCGTCGCCGA
>JBGTIE010000498.1:0-3635 GCA_041745855.1 Lysobacterales bacterium
GAGGATTCGATCACCGCCATTGCAATCGCGCCGACCGATCGCAACGTGATCTACACCGCCGGCTCGGATGGTTCGATATCGAAGATCACGACCGCAGGCTCGGCCCTGATCAGCAAGGCGCCACTGCCGAATCGCTATGCCACCGACATCGCCGTCAGTCCTATCGATGCCGGCACGCTGCTGGTGAGCTATTCCGGCTTCAACAGCGCAACCCCGGGCAGCCCGGGCCACGTGTTCCGCAGCAACGATGGCGGCGCGAGCTGGATAAACGTGTCGGACAATCTGCCCGATGCGCCGGCCAACGCGGTAGCGATCCGACCGGACCAGCCGAACGAGATCTACGTCGGTACCGACGCCGGGATGTACGTCAGTTTCAGTGGTGGTGGCGCCTGGGCGCGGATGGACAACGGCCTGCCGAACGCGCCGATCACCGCGCTGGCTGTCAACCGCACCACCGACCTGCTTGCCGCCGCGACCTACGGCCGCAGCGTCTGGACCACTGCGCTGGGTGCGTTGGCCCCGCCCGGACCGCAGGATGAACCCTTCCTGCTAAGCGCGCCGCTACCGGCGCCGGTGCCGCCCAACGCCAACTGCTCGTCGGGCTTCTTCATCGCAAGGGTCGAGGACGGGGACGGTCCGGGCGTTCAGCCGGGCATCTTCGCGCTGGAACTGTTGCTCGATTCCCCGGGCACACGGATTCTGGCCGGCGGACTGAATTTCGGCGGCCTGACCGATGTCTCGCAAGTGGGGTTCGCCGGCTTCAACATCGCCAACGCGGCGAACGAAAACCAGCGCGTGGACATTCGACTCACCGGCAATTCCACGGACGACCCGAGCGGTGATTTCCTGGTCCGCGTCACGATCAACCGCCGCACCCAGACAACGACCGAACAGATCTTCCAGACCGTCACCGCGATCAACCTCCGCGAGCCTTATGAAACCAGTCTGGTAGTCGAACCCGGCTTCTACGAGGCAACCGTCGCACCCGAAGGCTTTCCACCAGAGGCAGCGCGCGGCGAGCCGGAGGGCCAGTTCTTCTTCTCACTCGCCAGCAATTTCGTCGATCGGCCGGGCGGCGGCTTCCAGGGCGGCACAGTCGCCGGCGGCTATCATGCGGAGAACCCCTTCGGTGGCGTGTCCGGCTTTGTTGCCTTCTGCCTCGGCACCCCACACAGCGCAAGCCTGCAGGTGCGCTCGGCCCCTACCTATGGCAGCAGCGGCGCAGGCGACCTGCGGATCCAGGTCCTGGATGCCAACCAGCAGTTGCTGTACAGCGTTCCCTGAAAGGCCATAACTCGGCGGTTCCGGTCCGCGCACGGTTGCTTTGGCTCGCCGGTGTCCGACATTGGCTCGCGGGAAGTTCGGGAATGGACAATCGGGGAGGAAGCGATGCTCAGAGCTTTCGACAGCCGTGCCTGGGCTGAGCGCGATCGCCTCTTCACGGTCCAACTGCAGCCACGAGTCGCTTCGCGTATCCTTGCGGCCCCTGTTCAGGTGGCCGGTTTCCACTCAGGACCACCCCATCCGATGACCAAGCCATGAGCCATAACCTGCCCACTCACCCTACCGTCGACGAGCTGGCCAGCTACCTGGAAGCTGAAGGCGGCACCGATTCCGCCTATCTGCGCGGGCATTTCCCCCGTTACATGCGAACGAAGGTGGAGATCGTGCGCAACCTCGCGCCGGGAGCCGGCCAGCGGATGCTCGACGTGGGCGGCCACTGGCTGCATCAGGCCGCGCTCTATGCGGTCGACGGCTTCAAGGTGACCTCGGTCGACATGGCGCCCACCTTCAGTCTGGCCGGGGTGCAGCATCAGGCTCGCGAACTTGGCATCGAGCTGGTGATGGAAACCAATCTGGAGAATCCGACCGCGATGGCGGAACTCGCGGAGAACAGTTTCGACCTGATCCTGTTCAGCGAGATCATCGAGCACATCACCTTCAACCCGGTCTACATGTGGAAGGTGCTGTACCGCCTGCTTGCACCGAAGGGTCGAATCGTCGTCACCACACCGAATTACTACGCCTGGCGCGGCCGCGCCTGGGACCGCAAGCGGTTGTTCCGTGGTGGTGGCGGTGGCCTGCCGGTGGCCGAGATCCTCGGCCTGAACACCTACGCCCACCACTGGAAGGAGTTCTCGAAGAACGAGTTGATCGAGTACTTCCAGCGCCTGTCACCGGACTTCCAGATCCACCGCGCGGTGCAGATCGAGGAATTCCACCCGTGGCAGTGCGGCGCCCCGGCGAACTGGCTGGGCAAGAAGCTCGAGCGGCACATCCCCAGCCTGCGCCCGAACCTGCATATCGAGATCGACCTGCCGGAGAAGCGCGAGGGCATCACGCTGAATCCGGGTTGGTCCTGAGGATCTTCCACCCTGACGGGGCGAGGTCCGCTCAGCCGCTCCACGGCCTGCAGTTGTACAGTACCCCCAACCCGTAGACCTGCTCGACTTCGCCCGGGAAAACAGGGCGGGGTCCGCCGCCGTTGGTCCAGAAGCTGATCAGCGTTGCGCTGCCCACTGATGCCACCGGTTCGAAGATGTAGACCGCTGGCCACAGAACAACGGCAGCGTCAAAGATTTCGTAGGTTCCATTGGTCCCGAGACGCCAGCCAAACTCCAGGTCATCCGGAACCTGGTCGAGTGGCGTGGTGTCGGAATAACGCAGCGCACTGCCATCGGTCAGCGTGTAATAACGCACGCCAGCGGGGATGAGTGCCGGCGGTGCGGGGATGGGCAGATAGGCATCGCTCGCCGGCAGGCATTCGAACGGCGGTTCGGGGAGCTGGTTCGGCGCTGGATAGGGTGCCGCCAGCCAAGCGGGCGCGGCAATCACCTGCCTGCCTTCGGCGTTGGCGCGCCGAACCAGAACGAGTGACCTGCCGCTGCCTTCTGCCAACAAATGTACCCAGAGCGTGGACTCGCGGGGTGGCAACGATGGGTCGGCGAATTGTGCGCTGTGTTGAAGCTCGAGCCTGCCGATTTGTGCGTCCAGATTCCAGTCACCTTCAAAGTTCCGGAAAAGGCGTTCGCGTTGAGGGGTTGAGCCATCGATCAGGTAGCTGCCGTCGGCATCGAGACTCAATACGCCGTGCAGGAACCGTTGCTGACCCTCGCCAGCAACAACTTCGAGCGGTAATGTGGTTAATGTGCGTTCCGGCAGTTCAAAGGGCAACAGACGGGGCAACGTGACGATCTCGTCGCGGAGCAGCACTTCGGCGGGATCGTCATCCAGCGTACCCCAGTGCAGTACCCGGGCATAACTGGCCAGCAGTGGACGCAACTCGATGCGCCGGGTGTGTTGGGTCTGCTCCGTCTCCCGACGCGCAAGCACTTCGAGCGGATCGACCGGGCGCAGCATGAGGCTCCCATCGGGCGGCAGCACGGCATCGACGGCAACGTCGATCGGTAGGCGCAGTATTCGGGTCGGATTGGCCAACGACTCTCGACCGACGTCCGCCATGTTCAATACCCGACCCTCCCGCCACCACCAGGCGCTGTAAAGGCGCGTGTCGTCCGGCGCGGTGAGCCACAGCAGTCCGGCGTCCGGCAGATCCTGCCTGATCTGATCGAGCGTGCCGGCCCAGCCCGGCTGTTCAATGATGGCAGCGCGGCGCGCCTGCAGGTCCGCGCCGG
>JBGTIE010000499.1:0-4939 GCA_041745855.1 Lysobacterales bacterium
TTGAGGTCTCGAGGCAGTCGTTGCTTTGAGGTGGAGGGCCCAGGGCTCAGGGCCCAGGGCCCAGTAAGCGTCGGCTAGCTGCCCTTCTGGGCCCTGAGCCCAGTAGAGCGTCGGCTAGCTGCCCTTCTGGGCCCTGTAGAGCGCCGGCTAGCAGCCCTTCTGGGCCCTGTGCCCTGAGCCCTGGGCCCTCTAGCTCGTAGTCCGATTCCTACACAAATCACCGCCAAAGTCTTACACGAATTGCCGCCAAGGGCTGACAGACGGCTGCCAGCACGGTGGCCAGAATGTTCGCATTCCCCTTGTGAGCATCCTGATCATGTCCCTCGCCAGTCGCCCCACCACTCGTGCTTTCAGCCTGCTCGAATTGCTGCTTGGCCTGAGCATCCTTGGACTGTTGCTGGGTCTGGCGATGCCGAGCTTCGCCGACTATCGCGCCCGCCAGGAGATGCGCAGTGCCAGTGAACGGCTGCTGGTGAGCCTGTGGCTGGCGCGCACCCGGGCGATCAACGGAATGCAGCACACGCTGGTCTGCAGCAGCGCCGACGGCCAAAGCTGCGACGGCAGTGGCCATTGGGAGAATGGCTGGATCGTCTTCGTCGACAGCAACCGCAACCGCCAACTCGACCCCGGCGAGACCTTGCTCGATCGCGGCGAGCCCTTCAACAGCCAGCTGACCGCCCGCAGCGTCCGCAGCCGCAGCAAGATCCGCTACAACGTGATGGGCTACAGCCCCGGCACCAACGTCACGATCACCTTCTGCGACCAGCGCGGCCCGGCCCACGCAGCCGCCCTGGTCGTCTCCAACACGGGTCGACCAAGGCAGGTGCGGGGGCCGTTGCGGGCGGCGAGGTGCCTTTGACCGTGAGGGCTGAGGGCTGAGGGCTGGGGTCAGAAAAGCAGTTCCAGTAGCCAGTTCCAGTGGCCAGTGAAGAGCCGCAATCAGGACCCGCTCTACGCCCCGTAGGGGCAGCACACGTTAGCCTGGGGCAGCGCCCCGGAACTGGGGCAACGCCCCAGGAACGGGGCAACGCCCCAGGTATGTGCACGCACCCGTCCGAGCCCTGAAAGGGCGGCAAATACCGGCATGTGCCGGAACTTTCACAGAGATGCCTCCATGCCTCAATCCTTGGCGAGCCTCCACATGCACCTGGTTTTCAGCACCAAGAACCGAGCGGGCCTGATCCGGGATGGTCTTCGCGACGCCCTGCATGGCTACATGGGGCAGGTGCTGAAGAACATCGGCTGCCCGCCTGTACTCATCAACTCAATGGATGACCACGTCCACATCGTGTTCGAACTCGCTCGCACCGCCGCAGTCAGTCGAGTCGTCGAAGAGGTCAAGAAGTCATCTTCGAGGTGGATGAAGACTCAAGGCGTGTCGGGGTTCAGCTGGCAGGCTGGCTACGGTGCCTTCGCCGTGTCCAGGTCCAGGCTCGAAGCCGTTCGAAACTACGTTGCCCAGCAGAGCCAGCACCATCAGAGACGGGGCTATCAGGACGAACTGCGTCAGTTGTTGCTCAGTCACCAGATCGAGTTCGATGAGCGGTACGTCTGGGACTGACGACGCGTATTGGCGTCAATGGCAGACGGGAACATTATCGGAGCCAACCATTGGCCGCCCCTTCAGGGCTCGGGATTCGGATGCAAGCGATCCTGGGGCGTTGCCCCAGGCTAACGTATGCTGCCCCTTCGGGGCGGTAGAGCAACGGCAAAAGCCTCCCGGCAATTCCTGGTTTGTAAGAGCCCAGGTCGCCCCGAGCAACAGCAACACAAAATGCGGAAACACCCAGCCATCGACCCAAGGCTAGCCACACGCAGCTCTTCGCCCCAAAGGGGCAGCACACGTTAGCCTGGGGCAGAGCCCCGGAACTGGGGCGACGCCCCAGGAACGGGGCGACGCCCCAGGTATGTTGCACGCACCCGTCCGAGCCCTGAAAGGGCGGCAAATACCCACATGTGCCGAAACTCTCCAGGATGATTTCATGCCTTAATCCTTGGCAGGTCTGCACATGCACCTGATTTTCAGCACCAAGAACCGGGCTGCCCTGCTACGCGATGGCAAATGGGAAACCTCATCGGATCCGGCCATTGGCCGCCCCTTCAGGGCTCGCAATCCGGTTGCAAGCGTTCCTGGGGCGTTGCCCCAGGCTAACGTATGCTGCCCCTTCGGGGCGAAGAGCATGGCCAACTGATCGTTGACTGCTGCCTGGTTCGCATATCGCCCTGCTCTTGCCGTTGCCGTTGCTGTCGCTGTCGCTGTCGCCGTTGCTGTTTTGGCCACCGAACTGGCCATTGGAACTGCTCGTCTGCCCTGCTCTTGCCGTTGCTCTTCACTGGCCACTGGAACTGGCTACTGGAACTGCTTCAGATCACTGGAACAGGCAACAGGAACTGCTCTACTGACCCCTCAGCCCTCACCCCTCAGCCCTGCTCTCAAGAAATACTCACCACCAACGCCGCGTGGTACTGGCGCCAGTGGATCGGGATCACGAAGCTGCGCTCGGCCAGGGTGATGCGGGTGAAGTCCGGTGGGCCGGAGTAGACGGTCGGCACCGAGATCACGAATTCCTCGCCGAAGACCCGGCGGGCGTTGCCGGAAATCGTGTTGGCGACTTCACCGACGACGTCGGCCATGAAGTCGCTGTCGACCTGGGTTTCGCCATGGGTCATCAGGATATGCCGTAGCATCGCGCTGGGCGCGGTGAAATAGACGCAGCCGCGGCGCACGCCGGTGATGCCGATGACGCCGGTGTAATCGGAAACGACTCGCTGCTTGTCTTCGATCAGGTACGGCGTGCCGACCTCGGCGGTGCGGTCCAGCGAACGATGGAAATAGTGCACGGTGCCATCGATCAGCACCTGGATATCGGCCTCATCCATGTCCTGCACCCCTTAGCAGTTCGGTGAGTGATGCGTTGAGTTCTTCGTCGGTGAATGGCTTTAGCAAAAAGCCATTGGCACCCTGGCGCAGGGCGCGGATCGCGGTCGCCTTGTCGGCGATGGCCGACACCACCAGGATCAGCACCTTCGGATCCATCCGCACCATCGCGCTGGTGCAGGCAATGCCGTCCAGGCCCGGCATCGTGATGTCCATCGTTACAACATCCGGCTGCTCCTTCTGGAACAGCTTGAGCGCCTCCATGCCGTTGCTGGCCATGACGATGTCGTCAATCCGGTGCACCGCGACCATCCGCTGGATACGATTGCGGATGAAATGGGAGTCATCAACGACCAGCAGCTTCATTTCCTGGTCTCCAGTACTGCCGGCAAGCGGATCCGGAAATGGGTCAACTGGCCGAGGGTGGATTGCACGCCGATCCGTCCGCCCAGACGCTTGACCGTCTCGGCGACGATGTCCAGGCCGACCCCGCGGCCGGCATGATCGTCGGCCTCGTCGGCGGTACTGAAGCCGGGCTGGAAGATCAATGCCATCAGCTGCTTGGGCTGCAGTCTGGCGGCGCTTGCCCGATCCAGCCGGCCCAGTTTGACCGCACGTGCGCGCAGCGCCTCCAGATCCACGCCGCGGCCGTCATCGCGGAAGCTCAGTTCCAGACTGCCGTCGTCGAGCCGGCTGATGCCGTAACGGATCTCGCCCACCGGCGCCTTGCCCAGGCGGGTCCGCTCGGCGCCAGGTTCGAGCCCGTGCACCAGCGAATTGCGCGCCAGTTGGCCGAACAGATCCTCGATCAATGTTTTGCGCGGGTCATGCAGACTCTCCAGCCGCTCGCCCTCCACCACCACCCGCGCCGGTCGGCCGATCTTGCCGGAAAGCCCGCCGATCAGCTGCTCGACGAAGCCCAGCGGCTTGGGCTGGATGGCCGGGGCGCCGGTGGGCAGCAATCCGCCGGGTTTCAGTCGCCGCAGCTGGTTCAGCATCCGCTCGAGCAGGTCGAGCTGGGCGAACAGCTCTTCCAGTCGTACCGTCACCGGCAGGAAGTCATTGCCCTCCAGTCCCTCGCGTTCACGCAGCGCGGTCAGATCCTCTTCCGCCGAGCGCGCCCGCGCGGTGATGAAGCCCAACTGCAGGGCGGCCGCCTCGCCCTTGATCAGGTGCACCGGCCGGTACACCCGATCGACCAGCCGGCGCAGCTCCAGCGCACTGCGGGTCGATTGCTTGAGGGCCTGGTTGGCCTCCTTCAGCAGGACCCGCCAGTGGCTGACCCGCGACGACAGCAAATCCGGATCGCTGCGCAACAACTGCAGCACGACCTCGATCAGCTGTTCGCCCTGCATGTCGCTTTCGCCGCGCATCCGGTCCAGTTCCTGCTGCAACACGACTCGCTCGGTGATGTCGGTGACGCTGACCATCAGGTGCGCCACCCGTCCGGCTTCGCGAACCCGGCGGAAGCCGAAGTTGAGATAGCGCCGACGCTGCAGGCCGCCTTCGATGTGGACCTCCACCTGGTCGAGTGGATTGAGCGAGCCGACCAGATTCTCGTTGACCCGTTCGCTGAACAGCAGCGCCATGAACTCCTTCGCCGTCTCCAGGGTGTCATCCGCCACCACCCCATCGAGCAGCTGGCCGATGTTCTGCTGCGCCAGTGCCTTGCGTTGCAGGATGGTTTCCAGCTGGGCCGAGTACTGTTCGCCCAGACGCAGATCCCGATCGAGCAGGAACAGGCCCGCCGGCACCGTGGCGAGGATCTCGTCAGTCTCCTTGCGCTGCCGCTGTGCCTGCTTCAGCTGGCGCGTATAAAGCCAGATCAGAAAGCCGAACAACGCCACCGCCAGCGCGGCGCCGAAGGCCTGCAACAGCCGCAGCCGCGCGCTGATCGCGTAGGAGTCGGCGCTGATGACCCCGAGCAGCCGCGAAAAGCCGGCGTTCAGATCTGTTTCGGCCGGCGCCAGCGTGCGGCGCAGATCGCCGATCTGAGCCTGTCTGCTGTACCCCTCGCCCGCCGGTCCGATGGCGCTGGCCAGTTCCGTCCGCAACGGGGCC
>JBGTIE010000500.1:0-2768 GCA_041745855.1 Lysobacterales bacterium
ACGACGATCGAAGAGGCCGCGGTAGGCACGGCCGTGTTGAACCAGTCGCAGCTCAGGCCTTCGGCGGCGGCAAACTCGCGTGCGGTCTGCGCCAGCGCATCGACCCCGACCGCGCCAAGGAAACGGGCAGGCGCGCCAAGACGGTGGGCGGCGATGGCTTGATTGAAGCCCTTGCCGCCCGGACCGATGGCGAAACGGCCGATGCGTGATTCGCCCGGACGCGGCAACGTGTCGGTTGTCCAGCAATGGTCCTGGACGTAGCTGCCGAGGACCAGAACCGCGCTCACAGGCCGCTCAGCACGCCGGCGATGGTGGCGGTCATGAAGGTCGCCAGCGTGCCGCCGAGCACTGCGCGCAGGCCGAAGCGGGCCAGATCCGCGCGCCGTTCCGGTGCCAGCCCGCCGATGCCGCCGATCTGGATCGCGATCGAGGAGAAGTTGGCGAAGCCGCACAAGGCATAGGTCGCGATCAGGCGACCCTTCTCGGTCAGCTCGCCTTGCACGACGACGAGCTCCGAATAGGCGACAAACTCGTTCAGCACCACCTTCTGGCCGATCAACGAGCCCACCTGCAGCGCGTCCTGCATCGGCACGCCGATAACCAGCGCGATCGGCGCCAGCAGCAGCCCGAGCACGCTCTGGATGCTCAGACCGATTTCCTTGCCATAGATGCCGCTCATCATCGCGTCGAAAGTAAAGCCGCTGCCGAACCAGTCGATCCCGCCGAGCCACGTCAGCGGCGCGTTCGCCAGCGCGATCAGCGCGATGAAGGCGAGCAGCATCGCGCCCACATTCAGTGCCAGCCGCAGACCGTCGCCGGCGCCGGTGGCGGCCGCGTCTATGACGTTGGCGGTGGTGACTTCGACATGGACCTTGACCGAGCCCAGCGTGGTCGGCTCCTCCAGTTCGGGATAGAGGATCTTGGCAATGACCAGCGTCGCCGGCGCCGCCATGATGCTGGCCGACAACAGGTGCTTGGCGTAGTACTGCTGCAACTCCGGATCGGTGCCGCCGAGCATGCCGATATAGGCCGCCATCACGCCACCGGCGATGGTTGCCATGCCACCGATCATCAGCGCGAGCAGCTCGGACTTGGTCATGCCGCCGATGTACGGCCGCACGACCAGCGGCGCTTCGGTCTGGCCGACGAAGACGTTGGCGCACACGCTCAGGGACTCGGCACCGCTGACCGGCATCAGCCGGGTTATCCCGCGCGCCATCACTTCCACGATTTTCTGCATGATGCCGAGGTGGTAGAGCACCCCCATCAGGGCGGAGAAAAAGATGATCGTCGGCAGCACCTGAAAGGCGAAGATGAAGCCGAACTGATCGATATCGAGCAGGCTGCCAAAGATGAAGCCGGCCCCCTCGCGGGTGAAGCCCAGTATCAGCACGAAGCCGTATCCCAGCGCGTCGAACACTGCGCGCCCTTGCGGCACGACCAGCACCAGCAGCGCAAAGGCAAGTTGCAAGCCGACACCGGTCGCCACCAGCCGCCAGTTGACCTGCCAGCGGGCAGCGGAAAACACCCACGCCAGTCCCAGCAACACGGCCAGCCCGAGCACCCCGAACAGCACATTCCCCAGCATTGGCAGCCCCTTGATGATCCCGGAAGGGTTTGGCCCGGCGCCCCCGCGCCTGGAGCGAACCGGCGCGGCAGATTACAGCGCTGGTGGCGACTCTGCCAGCGTTGATGTGGGGGCGAAAGCCCCTCGGGGTCGGGGTCGGAATCGGTATCGGAATCGATCTGTTACCCGGCGTACCCAACCTTCTAGTTGCGAACGGTGGAGCCACGCCGTCCCCGCTTCGTCTGCATCGCCCACGATCCGGTCGAAACGGCGGCACGCTCAGCCTACGTACTCGATGGCATGACGTTGTTCTTGAATCCGATTCCGACCCCGACCCCGGCTTCACACCCCATCACTGTGTCATTTGATTCGCCCTCCCAACTCCCAACTCCCAGTGCTAGCATCCGCCGATGGCGCCCAAATCTTCCCGCCTGAGCTCATACCGGCAAAGCGTCGCGCGGCGCCTGTTCTACACCCACCTGTGGGTCGGGCTGGTGCTGGCTTTCGGGGTTGCGCTGTATTTCTATCTCGCCGCCGAACACGCGCTGGACGGCGCCTTTCGCGACCGCTTCCATGACGCGGCCAGCTCCTTTGCCCTCGGCCTGCCGCCGCCGCTGGCCGCCGCCGGACAGAGCGAGGCGCTCCAGCGCTGGTTGGAGGACGCCCTCAAGCGCACGGATGTGCTGCAGGCTGGAAGTATCCTAGCGCTCGATGAGGGCGGTGAAACACGCCTGTTGGCCAGTGTCGGCAGCGTCCCGGAGCTGCAGTCACCGCTGATTGGCGAGCGAGATGAACGCGGCATGGTGCGCACCCTCGCCGAGGACCGCGGCAGCGCCAGCAGTGCCGCGGTGGTCAGCTTGGGCAACGGGCTGTGGATGACCCTCAGGGGCAGCCAGAGCAGCAAGGCCAATTATCTGGCTGACCTGCGGCTGCACGCGCTGGCCGCCTTCGTCGTGGCGGTGCTGCTGTCGGCGATCATGGCCGCCCTGCTTTCGCGTGACACGCGCCGCGTGCTCAAGCGTTTCGCGAAGCGCTGCCAGGAAATTGCCGAGGGTCGATTCGAGGGCGAGCGGGCCGGCAGCAGCGACAATCCCACCCTGACCGAGTTCGGCGATTTTGCCGAGGCGATCGAAGGCATGGCGGCCCGACTGGCCCGGCTCGACGCCGAACGCAGCGAGGCGCTGGAAGGTGCGCGCGCTGC
>JBGTIE010000501.1:0-2562 GCA_041745855.1 Lysobacterales bacterium
TGATCGACGAGGCGGAGCAGCACGCCGACGAACACGCCATCGATGTACTGTTACGCCCCGACGATGTGGTCCACGACGACCACGCGCCACTGCAGGCCCAGATCGTCCGCAAGCACTTCCGCGGCGCCGAGTTCCTGTACGTGCTGCGCCTCCCCTCCGGCCGCGAAATCCAGGCCCTCGTCCCCAGCCACCACGACCACGCGATCGGCGAAGCCATCGGCATCCGGCTCGATGCGCAGCATGTGGTGACCTTTGCGCGGGTGGGCTGACGGAAGACCCCATGGCCGCCCCAGATCAGCCGTCAAGCCGTGCCAGGTACGAAACGGGTTGAAGGTGACAGCGGCCTGAGATCGGCCCCGGAAGGTCGAACAGTTTGGGCTTGTTACGGAAGCCGAACAATCGATACAGGTGGAAGCTCTCGCCGTCTTTCTCCGACCGAACCAGCTCATTGCGACTGACATAGAACGGGGTGAGCTGCCCGAATGCCGTCGTTTTAACCTCGATCAATCGCTCCCGTCCGTCCTCGTCGAAAGACAGGACGTCAAAGCCGAGGCCGTTGCGCTCGCTGAGTGCATCGTTGAGCTGTCTCCAGTCGAGCTCCAGCGCCTGGCCGAGTTTCTTTTCCACTGCGCCTCCGAGATGCGGCGCTTGGGCGACGCCTACGATCACATCCACTTTCGCGATTGGCTCAAAGTCCGCGATGAGTCGATTCCGGAAATTGTCGTTGCAAGGGCCCGAACCCGACTCAACGCAAAGCAGACCTCGCCTGCACTGGCGGCGGACATTACCTTCGCGGCTTTCCGGGATCGCTGGCGAGCTGGTCGCCCGGCGCGGGCTGGCGCAGGGCGAATTCGGAGCGGCTGCCGTCCCAGATGATCTTCATGCCGCGAACCGACCCATCTTCGGCGCGCTCGAACTCGAAGTCAGTGTTGCTCTCCTTCATGAAGAAGACTCGCTCGGAGGCCGGATGGAAGACGGTGGTGGGCGTGTTCGCTGCACCGACGACAAGCACACCATCGCCCGCCTCAATGCTGATTTCCAGCTTCGAGGAAGGCACCAGATAGACGCCGGCGTAGTCGGCAAGGATCTGGGCCGACACGGTGACGATGGCGCGCTCCTCGGCGGCGGCTGGGCTGGACGTGACCAGGTTATCGGTGCGAAGCGCGTTCAGCCAGCCGGTTGCCTGCTCGCGGTCGAAGGCCTGTATTAGGCGCGGCCCGGCTTTGCCGTCGGCGGGGGCCACCAACTGTTGAAGCAGTGCTTCGATCCGCTGCCGGGGCAGGCGGCCTTGCAGCATGGCTGCGACCCAGGGATCGATCGCTTCCGTTGCCTCCAGGCGCGCGTCCGCATCCAGCGGCGAGGACTGCAGCAGCGATGCGTTCACTGCGTGGAGCAAGGTCGCCATGAACGAGGGCGAACGCGAAATCGCCTGCATCAGCCCGCCCAGCTGTGATGTCGGAAGTGTCTGCAGGTAGTGCCAGATATCCTGGTCGGCCTGGCTCAGCCAGGCCTCGCCCTCTGGCAGCGCGGCCCGCACGATTGCGCGCCTGATCAACTCGCCGTTGGAGCCGTTGCTCAGCACTACCAGCCCATCGCGGGTGTGCGGTCGGACCAGCGCCAGGGTGCGCACGCCGTTCTCGCGGCCGTCGTGCCAAAGTGTGGTGCCAGCATCGCTGCGGGTCAGCTTCCAGCCCAGACCGAAACTTTCCGCCGGATCATCATGAACGGCCTGTGGCTGCTGCATGGCCTGAAACAGCGCGTCGGGCAAATCGGCGCCATTAACCACCCAGGCGATGAAGCGGCCGTAGTCGGCGACGCTGGCGAAGCTGTGGGCCGCAGCATTGGGGTTGCGCTGGGCAAGGTTCATGTCGACTGGCCGGCCCTGCTCGTCATAACCGGTGGCCATCTGGCCGGCGAGCTGATCGCTCCAGCCGAAGCCGATCTCGAATCCGCCAGGTTCCAATACGTGCTGGCGCATCAGCGCGGGGAGCGCCATCCCGGACTTGCCCTCGATGCCGCGACGCAAGTACTCGAAGCCCTCGCCGGAGTACTCGTGGCGTGCACCCGGATCGGAGGCGAAGGCGAGCTGACCGTTGCCGCGCCAGTTGCCAAAGCCGCCCTGGTGACTGAGCAGCAACCGCGGTGTCAGCTGGCGATGGCGCGGGTCGTCGGCCACATCCGGATCCACCCAGTGTGGCGACAGGCTTTCGTCGAGTTCCAGCTCTCCTTCGGCGACCAGCCGCAGGGTGAGCAGCGCGAACAGCGGCTTGGTCAGCGAGGCGAGGTTGAACACGGTGTCCTGGTCCGCGTCGACGCCGGGCGCCCGCTCGCCGCGGACGTAGGTCCAGGCCAGCTGGCCGTCACGGATCCCGGCGATAGCCACGGCAGGTACCTGGTAGCGCTCCATCATGCGAGCCGAAGCATCCTCATACTCGACGAAGGTCCTGTAAGTACCTTCTTCCAGTTCCTCGAGCAGCTGCACACATACACAGGCGAGGAAGTGTTCATGCATGGTGGGGACGCACAAACACCGGCATCATGAATTTCTTCATTGTCAGCCCA